>JANMQB010000301.1:0-3542 GCA_031370155.1 Hyphomicrobiales bacterium
CCTTCGCCCTGCTGCGCCCCGCGCAGGCGCAGACCGAGATCGATGTGACAGGCGGGCGCATCAATCCGCTGCCGATCGCCATTGCGCCGTTCCTGGCGGGTCAGGGCGGGGAAGAAGCGGCGGGCACCATCACCTCGGTCATCTCCAACAATCTCGCGCGCTCGGGATATTTCAATCCGCTGCCGCCCGAATCCTTCATCGAGCAGATCGCCAGCTTCAAGCAGGAGCCGCGCTTCGCCGACTGGCGGCAGATCCAGGCCAAGGCGCTGGTCACCGGCCAGGTTTTCGTGGAAGGCGACAAGATCCGCGCCGAATTCCGCCTGTGGGACGTGAATTCGCAGCAGCAACTCGCCGCCCAGCAGTTCACCACTTCGGCCAAGAACCTGCGCCGCATCGGCCATCTGATTTCCGATATCGTCTACAAATCGCTGACCGGCATCGACGGCTATTTCGACACGCGCGTCGTTTATGTCGACGAATCGGGGCCGAAGGACCAGCGCGTGAAGAAACTGGCGATCATGGACCAGGACGGATTCAATCCGCGCGCCTTGACGGACGGCAGCGAACTGGTGCTGACGCCGCGCTTCTCGCCCAACGCCCAGGAAATCACCTACATGTCCTTCGGCAGCGCAACGCCGCGCGTCTACCTGCTCAATATCGACACGCGCCAGCGCGAGATCGTCGGCGAATTTCCCAACATGAGCTTCAGCCCGCGCTTCTCGCCCGACGGCCAGAGCGTGATTATGAGCCTCCAGGACGGCGGCAATTCCAACGTCTACGAACTCGATTTGCGCTCGCGCAATGTGCGCCAGCTCACCGAAGTGCCGGCGATCAACACCGCGCCCAGCTTTTCCCCCGACGGTAGCCGGATCGCGTTCGAATCGGATCGCGGCGGCTCGCAGCAGATCTACGTGATGAATGCCGACGGGTCGGGCCAGACCCGCATCAGCTTCGGCAATGGCCGCTATTCGACGCCGGTCTGGTCGCCGGATGGTCAGCACATCGCCTTCACCAAGCAGGCCGAGGGCCGCTTCGCCATTGGCGTGATGAAGCCCGACGGTTCGGGCGAACGCATCCTGACCGAGGGCTTCCACAATGAAGGACCCACCTGGGCGCCTAACAGCCGAGTGATCATGTTCTTCCGCGAATCGGGCGGCGAGCAGGGCGGTCCGCAACTCTATTCGGTGGATATTTCCGGTTACAACGAACAGCCGTTGCCAACCCCGGGTTTCGCTTCCGATCCGGCCTGGTCGCCGCGGCTCAACTGATCCGGACATCGGGGGTGCGGCCACAATATCGCCGTTCTGTATCGGTCATAAGGGTTACCGCGAGAAGGCGGGCGGGAGGCGGGTGAGGAAAAATTAACCCCGTTCCGCCACAACTATCCGATGGGACCGGTTCTTGCCGGACGCGCACCGCAAAGCGCGTGGGGAATTGCACAGGTGCCGGCGGCTGCCGGGCACCGACTGAGGGAGTGGGATCACATGATAGGTCGTTTGGCGGGCCTCAAGATCGCAGCGGTTTGCTGCTGTTTCCTGGCGCTGGCGGCATGTTCCAAGAAGAATACGCCTGACCTCGAAGCCGGCGGCGGACAGGCCAAAGCCGGCTCGGTGCAAGACTTCTCCATCAACGTCGGCGACCGGATTTATTTCCTCGTCGACCAGTCGACGCTGACGCCCGAAGCGCAGGAAACGCTGCGCCGCCAGGCCCAGTGGCTGCAGCAATATGCCGGCGTCACCATCCAGGTCGAAGGCCATGCCGACGAGCGCGGCACCCGCGAATACAACATTTCGCTATCCGCCCGCCGGGCCACGGCGACCCGTGAATTCCTGATCGCCAATGGCATCGACCCGAACCGTATCTCTTCGATCGCCTATGGCAAGGAACGGCCGGTAGCGCTGTGCGATGAGGAGCAGTGCTGGTCGCAGAACCGCCGATCGGTCACCGTCATCACCGGCGGCACTACCTGATTGGCAGTGCCTGTGCCAGCCCTGCAACAGCGGGGCGCAATTTTGCATGGGTGGCGTTCAAGCCTCAATTTTACCGCCTTTGCGGCCCAGTTGCGCGGCATGGCGGCTCCGGCAGATGGCCGGCCCAATATGGTGTCTTACAATGCTCGTCCACGTGAGATCTACGGTTACGGCAGCCCTGCTTCTCGGCGGCGCCGTGTTTTTTTCCCCGGCCTTCGCCCAGTCTGCTTCCGACATGGCGGTGCGCATGGGCCAGATTGAGGAACAGATGCGCATGCTGATGGGCCAGGTGGAGGAACTTACCTTCCAGGTCCAGCAGTTGCAGGGTCAAATCGCCCAGCCCGGCAAGACCGGCGCGGCGCCGCTGCCAAAGAAGGACCGGCAGCAGGCTGCCGTCCAGCCAGAGCCGGGGCTCGGACAGGTCGAGGATCAGCCGCTTCCCATGGGCGGAGGCGAACAGATCATCACCACCATCATCAAGGACGACGGAACCGAAGAGCAGGTGGTCATCAACAAGGCGCCGGGTCCGAAGATTCTGGGAACCCTCAGCAGTGGAGCGGCACCATTGGATGATGGCGGCTTCCAGGGCCAGGTTCTGACTCCGTCAGATGGGCAGGATCAAGATGGATTTGCCAGCGATCCCGATACGATCGAAACCGTGGCGCTGGCCCCCGAGTCTCCGGAGGCGCTCTACGAGCGCTCGAATGAAAGCCTGCTGCGCCGCCAGTTCGGCGACGCCGAGTCGGGCTTCCGCAGTTTCATCCAGAAATATCCCGACCACAGCCTGGCCGGCAGCGCCCAATACTGGCTGGGGGAGACCTATTTCGCCCAGGCCGATTTCCGTCAGGCGGCCCAGACCTTCCTCAAGGGGTATCAGCAATATCCGAAGAGCCGGCGGGCCGCCGACAGCCTGCTGAAGCTCGGCATCTCTCTCGCCCGGCTCGGCCAGAAGCAGCAGGCTTGTGCTGCCTATGGCGCGGTGAGCGGCGAATACCCGAAGGCGGTCGAAGCCAAGAAGCGGGCCCAGGCCGAAGCCAAGCGTGCCGGCTGCGCCGCTTGATCCGGACCAGCTTTTCCAACCCATCGCCGATGCGCGCCATGTGGCGCTCGCCGTCTCCGGCGGTTCCGATTCCCTCGCCATGCTGCGGCTGGCGGAAGATTGGTCGCGGCGGCGGAGCAACGCGCCCAAGCTGACGGTGCTGACTGTCGATCACGGCCTACGCGCCGGTTCCGCCCGCGAAGCCGTGCAGGTTGCGGAGTGGACCGGGGCACTTGGTCTTGATCATGCCATTCTCGCCTGGACGGGAGCGAAGCCATCGACCGGCATTCAAGCCAAGGCGCGTAACGCCCGCTACGATCTGATGAGCGAGTGGTGCCGCAATCACGGTGCTGACTGGCTGTTGACCGCGCATACGCTGGAGGACCAGGCGGAAACCGTGCTGATGCGGCTGGCGCGGACGGCGAGCATCGACAGTCTCGCCGCCATTCCGCTTGTGGGCCAGTGGCGGGGGACCCGCCTCTTCCGGCCGCTGCTCGGCATATCCCGGACGGCGCTGCGGGGTCTGCTCGGCG
>JANMQB010000304.1:0-5397 GCA_031370155.1 Hyphomicrobiales bacterium
CCATCACCCGCGGGGTTCGCGGTACGGCGATGCCGGCGTGGTATGATTTGCCGCTCAATGACCGTCTCGCTGTCATCCAGTACATTAAGTATGAGCTGGCGGTCGAGCGTTCCGATCCGGAAAAACCCTACGCGTTCTTTAAAGAGGAGCCGCCCGGCCAGCCCTTGTACATTGCACAGCCGCCTGTCGCTTCAGAGCCTATCCTTGCCCGTGGCAAGGAAGTGTGGCAGGTCGCGAAATGCTGGGAGTGCCATGGCCAAACTGGAAAGGGCGATGGCGAGAAGGCCGCCGGGCTGAAAGACGACCTCGGCTTCTCCATCGTGCCAGCGAATCTCACCAGCGGCCAGTTCAAGTCGGGTCCGGCGGCCGCGGACATGTTCCGGACCATTACCACCGGATTGAGCGGCACGCCGATGCCGTCCTATCGCGACTCGCTGCCCGAGGAGGACCGGTGGGCGCTGTCCTACTTCGTTCTCGCACTTTCGGCCTACAAGGACCCGCTTAACGGAGAGCCGTTGGCGGTCGCGGACACGGATCGCGCGGCACTCAACAATCTCGATCTCGACGCGGGGACTCCAGACAAAGCCTATGTTCCGGGCGGAAGTGCCGAGCAGGCCGGGGGCCCCGGCACGGCCGAACAAACTGTCGCCACGGGAGAATGAGTCATGGACGGTTTCGAGATCACGGGACCTTACTTAAGCGCGATGCTAATGAGCCTTGGCGCGCTTTGCGTCTTCATTTGGGGCGTCCTGTCGGGTGCCTCCAGCGGCGTCGATGACGCGTCCCTCAGATTCTACCAATCGGAGATGGAAAGCGATGGAAACAGGGACCACGCCAAGCAATCCGGCGAGTGATGAGCGGGATCACCCGCACGAGCTGCAGGATTATCAGGGCGGCGAGATACAGGATCGGCACGGGTACCTTCCAGCGTGGCTGCTGGTCGTCTACGCCGTGCTGTTTCTCTGGGGACTCTATTATGGCTATGTTTATTGGGGCGGGTTAGGGCCGGGACGGATCTAGCGGTTGTCACACCATGCGAGATGAGAGTCGATAGAGTCGAAAAAGGGAGCGGGAGATGCTGGCAGCCAGAATTGTCATGGGCGTCGCGGTTGTGAATCTGATCTTGCTGCTCTCCGCGCTTGCCATGAATGTCGCCCGTGTTTATTTCGGATGACCAGGAGGAAACATGCTTGCAGACACAGCTTTCTCGTTCGCCAATGCGAGTGCGCTCCAAGCGATCGCCTTTATCGGCGGCGGGATAGCGCATGTCGCCTTCTTCGTCTGGGTCGTCTACCTCGTGCGTCACTAGCGGCGCGGACCAACATCTCCCGGTGAACGAGCGGCGCGTGGACAAGGCAATCCGCCAATGACCTATTACCTGGTGATCTTTGCCGCCGGGTTCGCGGGCAGCTTTCACTGCATCGGCATGTGCGGCGGCTTTGCCTGCGCGCTGGGCCGCGATCCGCGGGGGGCGGCGGCGACCGCCGAGCGTCATCTGCTCTACAATGTGGGCCGCCTGACAACCTACTGCTTCCTGGGGGCGCTGGCGGGCGCCCTGGGCCAGGTCGTGTCGAGCGCGCATGGCGTGGCGGTGCCGCCGCTCGCCGGCCCGCTCGATGCCGCCCAACGCATCCTGGCGATTGTCGCCGGGTTCCTGATGATCGCCATGGCGCTGCAGTTTTTCGGCGTCTTCCACGGCTTCCATCGCGCCGCGGTGGGCTTCGGCGGCAGCACGCTTGCCATGTCCTTGCGCAGCCTGCTGGCGGCACGGAGCCGGGCGGCCCCGGTCGCCTTTGGCGTGTTCAACGGCTTCCTCCCGTGTCCGCTGGTCTATGCCTTCGCCGCCCAGGCGGGAAGCACCGCGGCACCGCTTCCCGGCTTTCTCGTCATGCTGGCCTTCGGCTTGGGGACCTTCCCCGCGATGTTGACGATGGGCGGCATCGGACGGCTGCTCGCCCCCGCCTGGCGGCAACGTGGCGTGCGGCTGGCTGGCGTCTTTATTCTGCTACTTGGCCTGGTGACCCTCGGCCGTGGCGTGTTGCCCATCGCCGCCCATGACGGATATGCCGGACATGCCGCGCATGTATCGGGTGAAGGACATTCGGGATGACGGCGCCAGGCGATCGCTCGTGCAGCCATTGCCGGTTGCCCATAGGCTTGCGCGCACTGCGGCGCACGCTGGACGGCGAGGCTCGCGCCTTCTGCTGCTACGGCTGCTGCATCGCCTTTCTGGTGAAGAGCGGCAGAACCGAGGAGTCGGAGGCCGCCTGGCTGCTGATCCGGCTCGGCGTGGGCGCTTTTCTCTCCATGAACGTCATGCTGATCTCTCTCCTGCTCTACGTGGATGACTTCAGCGGTGCCGATGCACAGATGCTGCCGTGGATTCATCTCCTGCTCTGGCTCTTCGCCACGCCGGCCCTGGTGATTCTCGGCTGGCCGTATGTGCGCGAGACCTGGGCTCATGCTCTCGAGGGGCGTATGACCTCCTCGGCACTCGTCGTTCTCGGCGTTAGCGCCGCTTATGCCTATTCCATGTTCGCCAGCATCGAGGGCGGCGGGCAGGTCTATTTCGACACCGCCACCATGGTGCTGATGCTGTTCACTGTCGGCAACTATCTCGAGGCGGCCGGCCGCGCCCGGGCGGCGCGCGATCTCGAGCCTCTCTTGGCGGCGGAAAGCGAGTCCGCAACGGTGGTTGACGGCAAGGAGGAAAGTCGCCGGCCGGTACGGCAAGTCGAGGCCGGCATGCTGGTGCGGGTCAGGCCTAGCGAGCGCATTCCGGTCGACGGCGTCGTTCTCGAAGGGGAATCGAACACCGACGAGGCGGTGATCACCGGGGAGAGCCGGCAAGTTGCGAAGAGCGTGGGCTCGACGGTGATTGCCGGCAGCATCAATCTCGACGGCCCGCTGCTGATCCAATGCAGTGGCGCCGGGACCGCAACCCGTTGGGCGCAGATCTGCCGGTCGGTTCGCGATGCGCTGTCGCGCCGCAGTCCCACCCAGCGCCTGGCCGACCGCGTGGTCGGCGCTTCTGTGCCCCTCGTCCTGGTTCTCGGCGGCCTGACGATCGTCTATTGGGCACAGTCATTGCCGTTCGATCGGGCACTGCTCATTGGTCTCTCGGTGCTGGTGGTGGCCTGTCCATGCGCGGTGGGCCTCGCCGCGCCAATGGCGACTTCGCTCGGCATCGGCCGGCTGGCACGGTCCGGCTGCCTGGTCCGCGACCCCGGCGCGCTCGAGGCCCTGGCGGGCACGCGGTTGCTGGCCTTCGACAAGACCGGCACGCTCACGTCGGGCAAACCACATATCGTTGCCATCGAGACCGAGGATGCCGGGCCCGGCGAGGTGCTGGCGCGGGCTGCCGGGCTGGAGCGCTATTCCGAACATGGGCTGGCCCACGCCATCACCATGGCCGCCGCGGCGCAGGGTCTCGAGCCGGTCATGACCCGCGATGTTCGCGCCGTGCCCGGCCGGGGCATAAGGGGCAGCGCCGATGGGCAGGCGGTGGCTGCCGGGAACAGCACCTTGATGAGCGAGCTTGGCTGGCCGCTTGCGCCGGCCCTGGACCGGCGTGCGCGGTCGCTGGAGGCGAGCGGTCACACGGTTATCTATGTCGGTTGGGGCAAGCGCGTCCATGCCGTGTTGGGGCTCGACGACACGCCGCTTCCCGAGGCGCGTTCGACGATCGAGGCGCTCCGCGGCCTCGGGCTCGATATAGCGCTCCTGACCGGCGATCTCGCTCACGCGGCACTTAGGGTCGGTGCGGTGGCCGGGATCAAGGACATCCAGGCGGGTCTGTCGCCCGAAGCCAAGCGGGCTGCGCTTGATCGATACCGTCAAGACTACGAGGCGGTGGCGATGGTCGGCGACGGTCTCAACGACGGACCAGTCCTCGCCGAGGCGGACGTCGGCATCGCGGTCGGCTCCGCCACCGACCTCGCCCGCGAAACCGCGGCTCTCGTGTTGCCCTCGGGCGGGCTGTGGATGCTGCCTTGGGTCGTCTCCGTCGCCCGCTTGGTTCGCCGAACCATCCTCACGAACCTCATGTGGGCGTTCGGCTACAATCTTGTCGCCCTGACCCTTGCCGCGTTCGGCCTTCTGCAGCCGGTCCTGGCGGCCGCGATTATGGCGAGTTCGAGCCTCCTCCTCGTAGTCAATTCACTGCGCCTGTCCCGGCTGCCCGATCCCGTTCAAGCGCTGGCGCGAACGCCAGACCTCGAGCCGAACAGCTACCGCGCCGGCGCTCCGCTGATGGTTGGCCCCGTGATGGAGCGGGGCTGAACGGCGCCTTCAGCCGAACAGATCGCGGGTGAAAGCGGCATACCAGCCAACCGCTTGGTGGGCTGTGCTTCGGCGGATTTCGGGGCTTTCATCGAGCTTGCTGAGGAAGGTGTCGACGGCCTTGAGCTTGCCCGCGACGGGTTTGAAATTGATGGCGTTGCTGTACGCATCGTCGGGGCTAAGAAACGTGTAGCATGAATTGAACAGGTGCGGCGCGAAGTGCTCCGATCCGCTGAGCGAGGCGGCGATGGCGAAGGCACAGGCCTTGGCCTGGCTGTTGGCTGAGAAGGCGGATTTCGGCATGTCGCCGCCGATGATCGCGTCGCCCACCAAATGGATTGCGGGTTGCAGCGTCGACTCAAACGTCACCGGATCGACCGGACACCAGCCCGATTTGTCCGCGAGGCCCGCCTGTCGCGCCAGATCCCCGGCCGTCTGCGCGGGCACGACGTTGGCGACCGTGGCCTTGAATGTGTCGCCTGCCGTCAGCACCGATCGGGACTTCACGTCGACGCCCGTGACTCCGCCGGTGAATTGGGCGGGCAGCCATTCGATCATTCCCGGATAGTGGCGGGCCCAGGCATCCTCGAACAGGTCCTGGGCCTTGAAGCTGTCCTTGGCATCGAGGATCAGGATCTTTGCCCGCGGCTTGAACTGCTTGAAATAGTAAGCGACCAGGGAGGCGCGCTCGTAAGGGGCGGGCGGGCAGCGGAACGGATCGGGCGGCACGGCGAGCACGAACACGCCGCCGTCCTCCATGCTTTCCAGTTGCCGGCGCAGCAACTCGCTCTGCGGCCCGGCATTCCAGGCGTGCGGCATGATCTCGCTCGCCGCCTCATCGTAGCCGTCAATGCCGCCAAATTTGAAGGCGATGCCCGGAGCAAGCACCATCCGGTCGTAGGGCAGCTTGGCGCCGCTCTCGAGGCCGACGGTCTTCGCGACCGGATCGATCGCCGCCGCCGGCTCGTGGATGACGGTGATGCCGTATTGATGCGCGAGCGTCTCGTAACCGTGGCTGAGCGACTCGAGCGAGCGCAGGCCGGCGAGATAGAGATTGCTGAAGAAGCAGGTGATATAGCGCCGCTTGGGCTCGACCAGCGTCACATTAACGCCTGA
>JANMQB010000316.1:0-1578 GCA_031370155.1 Hyphomicrobiales bacterium
GCAAGGGCGGTGCGCAGCGTCTCCATGGCCTGGGCCGGCCCCACCGAGACGGCCACAACTTCCGTAGCCTTGCCCTGCTCCTTGAGCCGTACCGCCTCCTCGACGCCGATTTCGTCGAAGGGGTTCATTGACATTTTCACATTGGTGAGCTCGACGCCGGAGCCATCGGCCTTCACGCGGATCTTGACGTTGAAGTCGACGACCCGCTTTACCGCGACCAGGACTTTCATCTCCACCCTCTTTGGAAAATCGCGGCGGAACCTAGTGACCGCGCCCTATCAAGTCAATTCCGGGACCGGCATCGCTGGGCCATGTGCGACGTTTGGTTTCAATCGCCAACCCGCAAGAGCAGCCTGGAACGAAGCAGGAAAGTAATGGCGAGTCCGGCAATGAAGCCGCCGATATGGGCCCACCAGGCCACCTGCAAATCGTCTTCGCCGGTCAACAGTAGGCTCAGCACCTGCAACGCAAACCAGCCGCCCAGCACCCAGATAGCGCCGATGCGGATCGGCAGGCGCATAAACAGCAGGATCCAGATGCGGGCCTTTGGGTAGAGCAGCATGTAGGCGGCGATGACGCCCGAAACCGCGCCGGACGCGCCGATCAGCGGCGCAGGCGAGGCCGGCGCCATCAGCACATGGGTGAGGCCGCCGGCTATGCCCGTCAGGACATAGAACAGCAGGAAGGCGAAATGGCCGAAGGCGTCCTCGACATTGTCGGCGAAGACCCAGAGGAACACCATGTTGGAGATAAGATGCAACCAGCCGGCATGCAGGAACATATAGGTGACCAGTGTCGCCGGTTCGGGAACCGGGTGGAACGCCGCGTCCAGGCGGCCCACATGAGTAAGTTCAGCGGGAATCACGCCGAAGCCCGTTGCGACGGCTTCCAGGGCCTGCTCGCTGGCGAAGGCGCCGGTCATGAGAAAGATCACCACGTTGGCGGCGATGATTGAAAGTGTGACGAACTGGAAGCGGATCACCCGCAGCGGCGTGTCGTCATGCAGCGGCACGAACATCAGCGGGTCTTTCCCGGAACCCACAGCACGTCGCCCTGGGATCTGGCATTGGCCCAGCGGCTGGCAACGAAGAAGAAGTCGGACAAGCGGTTGATGTAGGCGATTGCGCCTTCGCTCACATGTTCGCCCGCCTGCAATTTCAATTCGACGATCAGCCGCTCGGCCCTGCGGCAGACGGTGCGGGCCAGATGCAGATGCGCCGCGGCGGGATGGCCGCCGGGCAATACGAAGGAGCGCAAGGGTGCGAGTTCGCCATTGAGCTCGTCGATCTCGCGTTCGATCCGCTCGAATTGAGTTGGCGCGATGCGTAAAGGCTCGTAGTCGAGCTTCTTGCCGTCGTCGGGCACGCAGAGATCGGCACCGAGATCGAAGAGTTCGTTCTGGATGCGGGCCAGCATGGTATCGAGCCGGGCGAATTCCGGGGCCGCGGTGTGCAGCCTGGCTATGCCGATGACGGCGTTGGTCTCATCGACCGTTCCATAGGCATGGATGCGCAGATGCGCCTTGGAGACCCGCTCGCCGGTGCCAAGTGCCGTCTCGCCGGCATCGCCGGTGCGGGT
>JANMQB010000323.1:0-10039 GCA_031370155.1 Hyphomicrobiales bacterium
GGTCACTGATGCGGCTCACCACATCATATTGCGAGGCCGAACCATCAGGCCCGATATTGCCGACGAGCGACACGACCTTGTGCTGCGGGCAATCCATGGGGGTCAATTGTTCCACCATGGCGCGCAGCATGCGCCCCGTGCCCATGGCGACGATGAGAGGATGTTGCGAAACCAGGTAGCGTTCGAGTTCCGCGGCTGCCGCCTCCGCCACGCCAATCGTTGTCGATGGCGATTCCGGATCGGAGGGGACGACTTCGCAATGGTCCATCCCGAAAACCTGCTTCATCCTCTCCGACAATTCAAGACAGCGGCCAATCGGATGATCGAGACGCACGCGGATCAGCCGTTCGCTGACCGCGAGCGACACCAGGCGCTGCGCCGTCTGGCGCGACACGCCGAGCTTGCGGGCGATCTCATCCTGGGTATTGCCGGCAATGTAATAGAGCCAGCCCGCCCTCGCCGCGTCATCGAGCCTGTCGGATTCGGAATCCGGTTTGCGTGCCAAACTAATATCCTGCAGAAAACGCGCGCAACTTAGGCACAACATCCCGGTAAAACAAACCCTTCCGCCTCACTAACTATTCAACAACCGGAAAAAGTCGGCCATATCGTCGAACTCCTTGTCGGCGGGCGATCGATCCGTCATCCAGCGGCTGCCCGCCCTGAAGTGGCTTCCGCCGGTGAAACGCCAAACCGGCATCTTCGCGGCACGCGCCGCCTGAACGCCCATTTCACTGTCCTCTATGACGAGACATTGCGGCGCCGATACACCATGGCGCTGCGCCGCGAGGAGCAACAGATCGGGCCAAGGCTTGCCGCGCGCGACCATCGATGCCGATACCAACCGGCCGTCAACCAGACCGGAAAACCCGGCAAGGTCGAGCGAATGTGCCGCCCGTTCCGTGTTGCTGCTGGTGGCAACGCAGAAGGGAATATGCAGCCGCTCTAGAACCTCGCGCGCACCGGCAACTGGCCGCAACTCGCTTTCGAATCTCTCCAGAAGCCGGGTCCGGTAACGCCGTTCGAATTCGGCGCCGATCGCGTGGCCCGTGTCCCGCGCAAGGCGTTCCGCCACGGCCGCGAAATGCCGCCCCAGGCAGTTTTGAAAGAAGTAGGGTAGATCGATCTTCACCCCGATACGCGCAAGTTCTTCAAGCAAGACCTGCGCACTGATAAGCTCACTGTCGATGAGCACGCCATCACAATCGAATATCACCAAAGCGACGTCCGTCATGCTCGGAGGCCCACGGCCACTACATTCTGAGATCAAAGGCGGCACCACCTTTAGACACTATCAAACACTCCTAACGTTCGAAACGAAATCCCCAGAGTGCAACGATCGCGGTTCAGCTTGAGCCATAAGAAACACTTTATCGATCGCCGTGCCTGCTTGTATCACTGTCAGTTGTTGCGGGTGGCAGACATCGCCGCCACGCCCTGCATGACGCCCCTGAGTTCCGCGAGCCCCTTGAGCCTGCCGATCAACGAGTACCCGGGGTTGATTCGTTCTTTGCCGATATCATCGGCAAGGAGATGGCCGTGATCCGGGCGCATGGGAATGCGCCAGCCGGCACCGCCCTCGCGCTTCCTGCGGTCCTGCTCCTCCATCAGGGCAATGACGACTGCCGGCAGGTCGGTTGATCCGCCGAGATGGTCAGATTCATAGAAGGAGCCGTCGGCCTCGCGCTTCACATTGCGCAGATGGGCAAAATGAATCCGCGGACCGAACTCCTTGATCATCGCCACCAGATCATTGTCGGCGCGCGCGCCAAAGGATCCCGTGCAGAAGGTGAGGCCGTTGGCGGGACTGTCGACGGCACGAAGAATGGCCCGCGCGTCGGCCGCCGTTGAAACGATCCGCGGCAGGCCATAGAGCGAAAACGGTGGGTCATCCGCGTGAATGCCCAATCGCGCCCCCGCCTCCTCGGCGACGGGGACAATCTCGCGCAGAAACGTCAAGAGATTGGCCCGCAAAGTATCGGTTGTGATGCCTTCATAGTCGGCAAGCGCGGCCTTGAAGCTCGCCCGGTCGAATCTCCGTTCCGTGGCAGGGAGGCCGGCAATCAGGTTGCGCTCAAGCCGCGCGATGTCTTCGCTCCCCATCCGCTGGTAGCGGGCTTCGGCGGCAGCCATCTGCCCGCTCGTGTAGCCGTCGCCGGCCTTCGGCCGCCGGAGCACAAACAGATCGTAGGCGGCAAAGTCGATCGCATCGTAGCGCAGCGCAAAACCCGTCGAGGGCAGACGGAACATTAGGTCCGTGCGGGTCCAATCGACCACCGGCATGAAATTGTAGCAGACGACTTTCACCCCGGCCCTAACAAGGGCACGGATCGAGTCCTTGTACCAGCCGATGTAACGGCTCCGCTCCGGACTGTTGATCTTGATGGAGTTATGGACGGGAATGCTCTCCACAACCGACCAGGTGAGGCCGGCACTGTCGATTCGGGCTTTGTAGTTGGCGACGTCCTCATCGCTCCAGGGGGAGCCGTCATAGATGTGGTGCAGGGCGGATACGACCCCGGTTGCACCCGTCTGCTTCACATTGGCGAGAGTTACAGGATCGTCAGGTCCGTACCACCGGAAACACTCTTCCATCGCTTCCACGTTCACCTCGCAGGCAGAAACTCGCCAAGGTGTCGGACTGCAGGCGAGGCGGAACTGCCGCTTGCAGGACCGGGCACGCCAAGTTATGATATCGGCTCCTACAGGCAATTACCACCTCGTGGACTTGGTCGCAATTTTGCGCCGCCTTCGGCGGCGCGGAGGTAGTCGAACCTGCCGCCAGGCCCGCTAGGCGTCACGAGACGGCGCGAGACTCGACGAAACACGCAACCTGGCGGCGGCCGTCATCAAACGCGGTGGAACACTTGACTATCATCGCATCAAGGCGCGGATTAATCTTCTTGGAAAACGACCGGAAGAACCCGACCAACGAACAACAAAAGGGAGGAAGAAAAATGCTCAAGAAACTGTTTCTCGTCGCCGTTGCCGCTCTCGCCCTGGCCGCCGTCCCACTGACGGCCAGCGCCGCCGGCAAGATCAAGATCGGCTTTCTGCCCGGCGTGGTAGATCCGTTCTATCAAGTGATGCAGCTCGGCGTTGAGGCCGCTGCGAAGGATCTCGGCCTCGAAGTCGTCACGCAGGTACCGGCGACGTGGGGCGTCGAAGTCCAGACCCCGATTCTGGACGCCATGATCGCCCGCGGCGATCTCAACTACCTGATCACCGCGCCGACCGACAAGGACCAGATGATCGGCCCGCTCAAGGCGGCGCTCGACTCCGGCGTCAAGGTGATCACGGTCGATACTTTCCTCGGCGACGGCAACTATGTGACCGGCCCCGTCACCTTCCCGATCAGCTATATCGGCTCGGACAACGTCGAGGGCGGACGCATTTCGGCACGCGGCCTCGCCAAGGCGATCGGCGGCAAGGGCACCGTCTACATCAACTCGACCAACCCCAACGTCAGCTCGGTCGAGGGCCGCGAGCAGGGTTTCGCGGAAGTGATGGCGAAGGAGTTTCCGGACATCAAGGTTCTGGGACCGGACTATAATCTCGACGATATGAACAAGGCTGCGCAGCAGACCGCGGCCGTCCTCGAGCAGAACCCCGATTTGGCCGGCGTGTTCGGCACCAACGTGTTCAGCGCCCAGGGCGCCGGCACGGCGGTGGTCAATGCCGGTCTCGGCGGCCACGTGCAGGTCGTCGCCTATGACGCAACCAAGGCAGCAATCGAGCTGATGGGCAAGGGCGTCGTCAGTTTGGTGCTCGCCCAGAAGCCCTATGACATGGGCTACATGGCGGTACAGTTCGCCGTCGCCGATGCGGCCGGCGTTACCAGCCTGCCGCGCCGGGTTGAGACTGGCTTCGCCATCATCGACAAGGACAACGTCAAGGACCCGGAGATCGCTCGCTTCATCTATCAGGTTCCGGGCCAGTAGCCTCGCGCCGCGATATCATTGGCCGGGGCGCGCTCGCTTGGGCGCTCCCCGGTTTCCCGTTGCCCTATTGACGAAGAAGAGGCCCAATGGCCGGCCCTGAAACCAAAGCTGTTGCCGAATTGGCGACCGCCTCTTCCGCAAGCTTGCCGACGTCAAGGCAATTCATCCTCGTCCTCAGCCGGCTATGGGCTTGGGCCTTCCTCGGCCTGATGATCGTCTTCTTCGTGATTGCCGTTCCGGTCTGGAACGACGGCTCCGTCAATTTCCTGACGCTGCGCAACTCGCAGAATATCCTGGTTGCGATCACGCCCGTCCTCTTGCTCGGCCTCGGCCAGACCTTCGTCATCATAGGGGCCGGCATCGACCTCTCGGTCGGCTGGGTGATGAGTCTCGCATCTGTGCTCTCCGCGCTGGCGATCCGCTCCGCCTTCAACGCTGGACTGCCGCTGTTTCCTTCGGTGATTGTCGGATTCGCCGCCGCGGTTCTTGGTGCCGGCCTCGTTGGCTTGATCAACGGGGCCATCATCGCCAAGCTGAAGGTGCCGGCCTTCATCGTCACCCTCGGCACCTCCTTCATCGTGCGCGGCGTCGCGCTTTTGATGTCTGAGAACACGACAGTGATCGGCCTGCCGGCCGACATCCGCGACTACGGCAGCGAGTCGCTGTTCTATTTCATCCGCGGCGAAGGCGGCGGCCTCTATTTCCTCGCCCCGCCGGAGTTGACCGGTGAAATGCTCCGCCGCATGGACCGCATCCTTGCATACCCGGTGATCGTGACCGCGATCGTCGTCGCCATTGCCATCTTCATCCTGCGCAAGACCCAGTTCGGCCGCCACACCTACGCCATCGGCGGCAATCTCGAGGCGGCGCTCCGCACCGGCATTCCGGTCGATCGCCACATCATCAAGCTCTACGTGCTCTCCTCGGTCACCGCCGGCATCGCCGGGTTCCTGTCGACACTCCGTTTCACGGCGGGCTCGGCGGTGATCGGCGATCCGCTGCTCCTCTCCTCGATCGCCGCGGTCATCATCGGCGGTGTCAGCCTGTTCGGCGGCGCCGGAACCGTCATGGGCACGGTGATCGGCGCCTTGATTATCGCCGTGCTGACCACCGGGCTGGTGATGCTGAACGTGCAGTCGTTCTGGCAATTCATCGTGGTCGGCGCGGTGGTCATTCTCGCCGTGTTGATCGATCAGTCTCGCGGCCTGCTCGTCGGGCGGCGCGCAAGATCGAGGCACGCGACGTGACCGCCCCGATCCTGTCGATAAGGAACATGACCAAGCGCTTCGGCGGCCTTACCGCCGTCAACAGCGTCAATTGGGACATCTACCCGGGCGAAGTTGTCGGCCTGCTCGGCGACAACGGCGCGGGCAAATCCACCCTCATCAAATGTGTGTCGGGCGTCCATCAGGCCGAGGAGGGCGAGATCTATTTCGAGGGGCGGCTGAGCCAGTTTGCCCGGCCAATGGATGCCCGCCGCCAGGGGATCGAGACGATCTATCAGGACCTGGCGCTCGCCAACAATCTCGACGTCGGAGCGAACATCTTTCTCGGACGCGAGGAAAAGAAGCTGTACGTCGGCGGTCTCATCCACACGCTCGACGAACAGAAGATGCTCAACGAGGCCAAGGCGACGCTGGAATCGCTCGAAATCCATTTTCCAAGCCTCACCCAGCCGATCGAGAGCCTTTCCGGCGGTCAGCGCCAGGCGGTCGCCATCGCCCGCGCGATTTATTGGGACGCGCGATTGATGATCATGGACGAGCCCACCAACAATCTCGGCGTTACGGAACAGCGGAAGGTGCTGGAACTGATCCGCCGGCTGAGGGACAAGGGGGTGCCGGTCATCCTGATCACCCACACCCTGCCAGATGTCTTCGCCGTCTCCGATCGCCTCATGGTCATGCACAGAGGACGCAAGGTGACCGAAAAGAAGACATCGGAAACCGACACGCAGGAACTCGTTCAGTACATGGTCGGTGCGCTAGACGACACGAAGGTTCAGTAGGCGTGCAGCGCTTGGCGGATCGAGATAGGCGATGACTTCCGGTGGCACTGCCTCGGCGCCGAAGTGGACGGCGCTCCCGTATCACCGGTCCTGGCTGCTCGACCAGGCCAGCGGTCTTTTCGATTTCTTCGAGCCCCACAGCGTCGATCCGGCGGGCGGCTTTTTTCTTCTCGACAATTGCGGGCAGCCGATTGTCCAGAGGGCGACCGGCGAAGCGCCGCCCCGCCAGCTCCACGCCACGGCGCGCATGGTCCACTGCTTCGCGATCGGCCGGCTGATGGGGCGGCCGGGAGCGGAGCGGTTCATCGACCATGGCATGGAATTTCTCTGGAACGGCCACCGCGACCCCGTTCACGGCGGCTATGTCTGGTCCGTCGGCAAGGACGGCCCCGGCGACAGTCGCAAACAGGCCTACGGTCACGCCTTCGTCCTGCTCGCCGCGTCCTCGGCGAAGGTCGCCGGCCATCCGGATGCTGACCGGCTGCTCGCCGATGTGAGCGAGGTCCTGCTTGCGCGCTTCTGGGAACCGGCGGCCGGCGCCGCCGCCGAGGAGTTTGAGCGCGAGTGGTCGCCGATCGGCCGCTATCGCGGCCAGAATTCCAACATGCACCTCACCGAGGCCTGCATGGCGGCGTTTGAGGCAACCGGCGACAAATCCTGGCTCGACAAGGCAGAGAGCATCGCCACGCTCATCATCGGCAGGCACGCTGCCGTGCTCGGCGGGCGAGTTCCCGAGCATTTCACCGAGCACTGGCATCTCGACCGCGATTATGCCGGCGGCGATGTCTTCCGTCCCTACGGCATGACGCCCGGCCATTGGCTCGAATGGACGCGTCTCCTCCTGCAGCTATGGGAACTCGGCGGGCGTCGCCTCGGCTGGTTACCCGAGGCGGCCAGGGGACTTTTCGCCCACGCGATCACCGAGGGCTGGGACCCCGCGAGCGGAGGCTTCCACTACACGCTCGACTGGACGGGCAAGCCGCATCTCCGCAAGCGGCTCTGGTGGCCGTGCGCCGAGGGGATCGGCGCAGCCGCCTTCCTCAATGCCATGGACGACGCTCCCGAATACGAGAAATGGTACCGGCGGATCTGGGACTTCGTCGCGAACCATCTGATCGATCGCGAGAATGGCGGCTGGCGCACGGAGCCGCTCGATCCGGAAGCGGGAACCGAAGCGTTCTTCGAAGGCAAGCCCGATCTCTACCATGCGCTTCAGGCCTGTCTCATCCCGCTCCTGCCGACTTCGGGGACGATCACGCGCGGCCTGACGACGGCCGGTCTCTGACCATCTGCACGCTTGGGGGGCTTCCGCAGCCGGCCAGACAATCCGGCAACGGCGCTGCGCCGCCGCGAACACCATCCACGCCGCGCGGCGAATGGCGAATGTCCGCTCTTGGTCGATTCTGTTGAAAAACTCCGCAAGCAGATTTCGTTCGCAACATTCGAACGTAGCGGAGCTTCTTGGCGCAACGATACATCAATTACCGCCTGAAAAGGAAAAGCCCGCCAACTCATTGGGTTGACGGGCTTTTGTTGGTTGCGGGAGCTGGATTTGAACCAACGACCTTCAGGTTATGAGCCTGACGAGCTACCGGACTGCTCCATCCCGCGTCATCGGTGCGAGGGGTATGTAGCAATCCACCTGGGCTTTGTGAACCCCCTGGGCGGCTTTAATTGATTGTGACGGCGCAAACCGCCAGATTTGCCGTTCGGATGTGAAATCGGGGTATCATGGCATCGATCCGCACGGACAGGCCCGCCGGCGAGGCGCTCCGCCGTCTGGCGCGCAAGTCGCTGGCCGGGCAGGCGCGGGATCTCGACCGAGCGGCGGCGGGCGGCGGCGTCCATGCGGCGCGCAAGCGGCTCAAGTTCATGCGCAGCCTGTTGCGGCTGCTGCGGCCGGCGATCGGCAAGCCCGCCTGGGTGAAGGCCGATCGCCGGCTGCGCGCCGCCGCGCACGCCATTGCCGGAGCCCGCCGCGCCGAGGCCCTGCGGGAGGCGGTGGCCAAGCTTGGTCCCCGCAGCTCACCGGAAAATCCCGCCCTCGCCGAACTCGCCCGTCTCGCGGCCGCCGCCCATGGCCATGAGGCCGCCGCCGACGCCCTCGGCGAAGCCGTCGCCGGAGCCCGTCGCGACATCGAGAAGGTGCGCGGCGCGGTCAATGACTGGAATCTGCCCAAGCGCGACATCGCGCCTTTCGTGACGGGCCTCCGCGATGCCTATGGAACGGCACGCCGGCAGCTGCGGGCGGGCCTTGCGGTGGGCGACATCGCCCGTCTCCACGAGGCGCGCAAATCGGTTATCCATCATCTGCACCATCTGGAAATTCTCGAACCCCTGTGGCCGGACCCGATCCGCGTGTGGAAGAGCGAACTCACCAGCCTGCGCGAGGCGCTCGGCGATCTCAACGATCTCGAAGAACTGGAGCGTCTGGCTACGGCGGGTGCCTCGAAATTTACCAGTCCCGCTTTGTTTCAGGAGGCACGGGCGGCGATCGCCGCCCGCCGCGCCAATCTTCTCAAGCGGGTCAAGGTGCGTGCCGGCCATCGCTTTGCCGAAAACCCCGGCGCATTCGCCAAGCGCATCGGCGCCATGTGGCGGAAGCTCAATGCCTGAATTGAAATCTTGGCGGCCGCTTCACAATGGTCCAGCCTTCATCATGCTTCACCTACCCACTCGCCAGCCGCTCGTCGAAACGGAACGGCAGCGTCTCGACGATCCGTACCCGCCGCATCGCAGGGTGGGCAGGATTGAGCATCAAATTGCGTTCCAGCGGCACCACGAAGGATGGCGCCCGCAGCACGAGGCTGCGGCTTTGCTCCAGCCAGCGGTCGCCGATGGCGCGGCAACGAGCGGCCACATCCTTGTGGGGTAACGCGGCGATGTCTGTTGTTTCCACGCCATCGGGAATCCGGATACGGACCGCAAGGCGCGGCGGCAGGCGCAGGCGCATCGCCGGATTGAGGTGCACGAGATTTTCAAGAACGCAGAGGGACAGGTTTTCCGAGCAATAGACGACGCCGCGCCCCGGCGAATTCCAGCGCGCCCCGAAACGCCGGTTGCCGCTGCCTTCCAGGTCCATGGCGAAGCGCGGATCGGCAAGCCGCCAGACGAAAGCCATCGCGCCTCAGCTATAGTCGCCGTAGACGAACCGGTGCAACAGGGCTTCCACTTCCCGCGCCCCGGCGTCGGTCTGCGCCATCCTCCGCGGAATGCGGTTCTTCAGCGCCGGGTTGGCAAGATCGAGAAACGCCCGCGCCGCGGCCTCCTCCCGGAAGGCCCATTGCGCCAGCGCGTTGACGCGCAGGATGCGGGCGACGGCATCGGCCTCCTCCAGCCTGAGCTTGCCGCGCGCGGCGAGGCGGCGCTTGAAGGTCCGTTCCGGAATGGCGCGGAACACGTCTTCCCGCGCCAGCCTGCCTCTCTTGATCAAATCCATCACCGCGCGCGCCGGAATGCCCTTCTCGATGCTCGCATAATCGAGCGGCGCGGCGAGGCTTCGGGAATGGATGTTCATGGCGGGAGGATTGTACCACGTCGTGCCAAATGCCGCAAGTTCGGGCGGCGTTTGGCAGTGTCTCAGTATGAATTCCCAGCCTGATGTTTCCTCACCCTGAGGTGCCCGGCGCAGCCGGGCCTCGAAGGGTCCGTGCACCAAGCCGGCTTCCATCCTTCGAGGCTCGCTGGACACGCGTTCCGCGCATCCAGCGTGCACCTCAGGATGAGGATTGAGGAACCCGGAATATTCAAACTGAGACACTACCCGGCGTTTGGCAAAAACACATGCCCCCGGAGTTACAAAGACCGTATCACTCCTTACGCCGCCTCGCTCGTAAAGCTGATCTTCCCGCCTTGCGACGCCGCGGCGAAGGGCGCTTGCTCACAGTTGCACCAGACAAACTGTCCCAACCCTGTCATCGCCGGACTTGTTCCGGCGACCCATGGTGCAACATACCCGAACGCCGCGGAACGCGAAACAATGGTTCCCCGCAACAAGTGCGGGGATGACAAACAGTGGGAGGCTCACGCGGTCCGGCGTTTCAGAACATCACAACACCCCTTTCGCCCGCTCCCTCAACTTGAACTTCTG
>JANMQB010000344.1:0-2609 GCA_031370155.1 Hyphomicrobiales bacterium
AGCGGCGAAGACATGGTTTTTTCGCCCGGTCAAGGCTGTAGAACTTTCGAAACAGTTGCACACTTGAGGCGGCCGTCCGGGAATTCCTGGCGGTATTTTTGACGGTATCACGATTTTCCTATCGCTTTTATGTGAGTAAAATCAGAGCATTAGGAAATAGGATTGATAATCGAGTGGGAGCAAGGCGGGTCAGAGGATATAAACCCGCAGCGATCCGTTGGAGAATATGTCGACCGCCACGATCCGGCCGATCGCCACGCCTTTCGCCGCGAGGGCGGCGCGGGTAACGGGATTGGCCTTGAGGGCGGCGCGCAGGCGCCTGACGCCCGTTGCATTCTTCTGGGCGCTGATCTCCAGTTCCGCCGGATGGCGCTTGTCGCGGCGAAAACGCGACGTCGCGAGAAATTTCAGTCTGATCACCGTCAGGCTGCCCATGTGCCGCAGATGGGCGATTTCCGCAGCCGTGCGGCCGGCGTCGAGGATGCCGATTTGGGCCCGGTCGAAATTGTCATCCGTCAATTGCGCCCGCGCCATGCCGCCGGTGAGCGCCAGAGCGATCAGTCCTGCCGAAAATATGTTCATCCTGTGCGTCATGACGGCCTCCATGCTTTTAGAGCCTTTTCGATTTTGATTGAATCGCCTGCAACCAATGTCCTTATCCTTCTCCACGGCTAAGCCGTGGAGAAGGATAAGTGATGATTGTACGCGGCGTTTCAATGAAAAGCAGCCATACTCTGGCCCACGGGGCGAGGGAAAATAAGTTCTATATGGCCTCAGTTCCGAAGCCTGGACAAGCTCATCACCGGCTCGATCTCGCGAAAGCCGGTCATCAGCTCGTAGAGAAAGCCCTTGAGACGCGCCGCCAGATTGGCCTGCATGCCGGCCTCGTCGCCGAGCAGGAAGGAGCGGAGCGAGAAGCGCTTGTTGGCGATGATCGCGGCGGCGGCGCGGTCGAGCACCGGTATGTCGATCACCAGCTTGGCATCGGCATCGTCGAAGGCGCTGCCGACATGGGCGTTGCGCACCGGCACCAGCAGGTCGGGCTTCACGGTGCGGGCGATGCCGGCGGCCATTTTGAGCGATTCCCCGGTGCGGTCGACGATGAACAGCACCACCAGCGCGAAACCCTGGGCGCGCGCCGCATCGGCGAAACCGAGTTCGGTCACCGCCTGGAAGAAGGGCTGGGTCTGGGGGGCCGGCAGGTCGATCACATAATCGCGGCCGGGCGACTCGATGATGGTGTCGAACAGCTTCATGCGGCCCTGCATCTGGTCGAAATCGACGAGTACGGTGCGGCCGGGGAAATAGGCGCGCAGCGGGCCTTCCGCAAAGCCCGCGTCGATAACGAAAGGATCGTGGCCGTCGAGCATGAGATAATCGACCAGCACCCGGGCCAGCAGGGTCTTGCCGTTGCGGTGCCGGTCGGAACAGACGATGTAGATGATGGGCGTCGCGGCCAAGCTTGTCCCGGCCGCCTAGTCCTGCAGCCCGGTCTGCGGCGCGCGGCCGCCGCTCAACAGGTCCTGGATCAGCTTGACGCGGGCGAATTCGGCGTCGATCTCCGAGCACCACTTGCGCACATAGCCGCGCAGCACGAAGGAGAATTTGCCGGGCTGGCCGTCGGCGGCGCGGTTCTCGATGAAATCCTTGAAGGTGACGCCGGAGAGGTCGACTTGCTCATAGGCCATCTCGTTGAGCTTGGGGATGTCGATTTCCTGGGCCTTGGGAATCTGGGCGAAATACTTGCGGTGGGTGTTCTGGTCCCACTCGAAGAAATTCGTCTCGTTGATGAAGTTGCGGGCGACGACATACTGCACGCCCTGCATGTATTTGGCGATCTCGCCCATCTCGTCGAGCGAAGCGATGGAGGGGCCGATCACATGGAACAGGCCGAGAGTGAACATGCCGCCGCGGGCCGCCTCGAGCACGCCGATGCGTTCGAACAAATCGAGCGCATAGGTCATGTTGCCGGCCCTGAGATCGACGAGGGTGACGGGGACATTGGCGGTCTCGAGCGTGTCGAGCACCTTCATCTGGTGCGCCACGTTGCCGAGGTCGATGACTTCGGCGATGCCGGGATAGAACCGCTTGAGCTGGCCGCGCGGGCTTTCGGTGTCGAAGGCGCGGCTAAGCACGTTCTTGCGCGCGAAGAAATCGAGAAGGGCGCGCGAAATCGTGGTCTTGCCGACGCCGCCCTTGTCGGCGCCAACGAGAATGAGAGTGGGCTTCATGGTATTTCCCCTGGATTTGCCTTTGAAGACGAGGCGCGGTGTAACACGGCTTGGCGCCGGAGTACACCGCCCCAATTGCCGCCAACGGGAACCGGTTTACGCCGGCGCCGGGAAGGGGTTGGTCCGGCCGCGGACTTCTGGCAAGACAGATTCCGGCGAGGGAGGCGTAGATGACATTGCTCTTGATTGGAATCATCCTGTTTGGCGGAAGCCACCTGTTTTCGACCCTGTTGCCGGCCGAGCGAGACCGCCTGAAGACGGCGCTTGGCGAAGGCCCGTGGAAGGGGCTCTATGCCGCGGTGTCGCTGGCCGGAATCGGCCTGATGATCTGGGGCTTCATCGCCATGAACGGCGATCCCGCCGGCCCCGCCTCAATCT
>JANMQB010000345.1:0-3940 GCA_031370155.1 Hyphomicrobiales bacterium
CAAACCTCTTTCTCCTCACCCTGAGGTGCCCGGCGCAGCCGGGCCTCGAAGGGTCCGGTCGGTCCGGGTTCACTCGCGGCCATGCTTCGAGGCTCGCCCTTCGGGCTCGCGCCTCAGCATGAGGAGAGTGGTCCTTCGCGCCCTAATACGTGACCGTCACCACCACCGTGTCGGTGTAGGTCAGCGCATTGGGCGTCGTCTGCGCCGGGACGCGGCCGTAACCGGTGAGGGTCTGGGCCGAGCCGGTGCCGGTCGCCGACATGGTGTTCGATCCGGGCGTATTGCCCCAGGGCTGGGTGCGGGCGGCATCGCGATAGACGCCATAGGTGACATAGAGAGGTGTCGCCGCATTGGTCATGCGCCGCTGCGTCGGATCGGCGGCACCCGACAGGCCGCCGTTGAGGCCTACCTCATAAACGGTGCCGGCGGTGCAGGTGACGCCGATCGAGTTGGCGGCATCATAGGCGGCGGTCAGATCGGTCTGCGAACCGAAATCGAGGGCGGTGGTGACGACCGTGCAGGCACTGTTGTTGGTGGCGCGCACGATGAAGGGCACATTCTGCACCCGCGACGACAGGGTGGCACTGCAATTGAAGCTCGCCGCATAGCCGTAATCGATCTGGGTATGGGTGCCGGAAAACAGCGACGTGAATGTTCCGGTCGGAATCGTCGTCTGGCTGTTGTAAAGACGCCCGTAGATCGTCGTGCTCACCGAGCCGGTGCCGTTCGCTGCGAGGGTCACGCTGATGGCGGGCGGGCGCGGCGCCGGGCTCCAGGTATACGAGCCCCAGACCTGGCCGACGCCGTTGCTCTTGAAAAGATTGTAGCTCAGCCGCGTCGCGCCCTGCAGCAGATAGCGCGGGTCGCCAGACGCTGCGACGCCGCCGGAACCGGCATTGAAATTGGCGCAGACGCGCACCGTCTGGCCGCGTGTGCCGGAACAGCTTGCGGTGAAGGTTCCGGTCGCGCTCTGAAAGCCCCCGCTGGTCAGGTTGACATTGCCGAAGTCGACACCAGTGTTGCTGAATGAGCAGGATTGCGCCGCGGCGCTCTCCATTTGCAGGAAGAACAGTGCAAATGCCAATAACGCAAGTCTCAGACACATGGCAGCGGTCCTATGGCAACCTGGTTGTCCCGATCCGGCTCGAAGCCGAATTCGGCCTTGCAGCTATTGCCCTTCAGCTTGGCAGTGACCGTATTCTTGGCGGAAACACCGGTGAGATAGGCCTGGCCGTCATAGCCGACGAAGAAAGTCTCACCGGTTTCATCGAGCACCAGTTCGCTTCCCTCCGGCAGGAAGACGCCATCGGCGCCGGTCAGCACCACAATGGCGGCCTGATTGTCCTTCTTGATGCCGAAGTCGAGAACCACGCCGCTCATCTCGCGCGGCACCACGATGGTTTCGGACTCGGGAATCTCGGCATTGAGCGGCAGGCCGTTCACGTCGATGGCGATCTTGTTCTTCTGATAGGCGCGCAGGTTCGGCAGCATCAACTTGCCGTCCTTGCCGGTCTTGCCGGCAAAGCGGTTTTCGAATTGCACCTCGACGCCTTCCGCGCCGGCATCGATGACGGCGAAAGAATCATTGATGCGGTTGCCGAGGAAGAGGCCGCCACCCGCCACGACGGCGGAACCGTCGAGCGAGACATTGCCGAGCGCTGCGCCATCCTGCTGCAGCGCGCGGCCTTCGATCACGCCCTTCGAACTGCGATAGGCGCCGCTGGCGGCGGTGAAGCTGCGCTCGCCTTCGCTATGCGATACCCGCCAGCCGTAGGCGCCCGGTGCTTCCTCGAAGGTCCGCGATGCTTCCGCGGCGGCGGTCCAACCGTCCCGCGAAACGGTCGCACCCGCCGTAGTCGATACCGTTTCACCGATCGGCATCGAAATGCCCACGAAGGCGCCGTATTCGCCGGAATCGCCGAAATCGGAAAAGCCGCTGAGGAAGAACGACAGCTTGCTATTGAAGGTCTGCGAATAACTGCCGGTCAGGATCAGCGCCGTTTCGCCGTCCTGTCTTTCCGAATGAATGAAGCTGAGGCCGACACCCGAGTTGAGCTTCCGGAAACTATAGTTCAAAGACACTTGTTCCACGGCGCGCGGAACCCCCGCGAGCAATTCGCCATCCTCGTTCGGCTTCTCGGTCGCGGCGGCAAGATCCACATAGTCGCCGATCGTCCAACCGGCCGACGCCTGAACGCCGAGATTGCCGAACCGCGTCTCCCATCCGCCGAACAGGAACAGGCCTTCCTCGCCATTGTAGAGGCTTGCCGCCACGGCGCCGCTGAACATGCCGAGACGGCCGCCCGACAGCAAGCCACCCACGCCGCCGTTGACGAGATCCTCGCTGCCCTCGACATGAGCTTCGCCCGTCAGGATGTCGCTCACGCCGTAGCGCAGGCTGGCGAGCGCCAGGGGCTGTTCGTCATAGCCGAAGGAATCGGTGCCGAAGCCGAGCCGGGCAACGCCCGCGTCGATGGAGAAATCGTAGAGATTCTTCCTGAGCAGATCGGGAGAGGTGAAGAATTCCGACTCGGCCTCGACCTCGCGGCCGGTGGTGTCGGTCAGAACAAAACGCGCCGTGCCGGAACTTGTTACCACGGGGAGGTCGTCGATCGAAAAGGGCCCCGGATCGATCTGCTGCGAATAGGCCTTGACGTCGCCGATATAGACGTCGAGCGTCGAGGGCAGGCCGGCACTGCCTACGAGCGAAGGCAAAGGCATGGTGATGAGATCGGGCCGCAGGTCGAAGTTGCGCTGAATCTGACCACCGCCCATGCGGATGGGCCGGGTCCAGCGCAGGCCGCCGCTGACGATGTCGCCCAGCCGATAGGTGCGCATCGCTTCCTGGTCGGAATAAGACCAGACCGTATCGAGCCGCACCGCTGTCAGGTCCGAGAAAGTCGTGGTGCCGAGAATGCCGGTCTGGCGCAGCGTGCCGAAGTGCGAAAAGCCGCGCGCATCGAGCGTCACGGAAGCGCCGTTGATGGCGCCTTCCGAGTCCTCGAAGTCGTAAGTGGATTCAGCGAAAGCGAGATAGTTGAGCACCAGGCCGTTGCCGCTCTGCGCCTCGACGAACTCCCGCTCGCCCGACATTTTCAGGCGCTTTGCCAGACGTGCGGAATCCGGCAGTTCGATCTCGATCGACTGCGCCGAGTCGTCATAGACGTAGGAAAGTCCGGGAATCGTGTCGAGAACGATCTGCTCTTCCGGCGGGCCGCCCTCCGGTACGGCCACGCCGAGTTCGGTCAATTCGGCGCGTGTCGAGGCGATCTTGCCGTCCGGCAACTGGGTAAAGGCAGCGATCAGCTTAAGAGAATAGCCGTTGACGCTGACTTCAAGCTGAAGCGGAAGGGATTCGCTGTCCACCGCCAGCGCGTCCGCGGCTTCCGCATCCGCCGTCTGCGCGTGCGCGGCAGGCGATGCCAGGAAGACTGCGATCAGGAGAGCCGATCCGACATTAGTTCGACGCCTGGACCTTCGCTCTTGCTTCGATCGGTCCATTGTCGCCCTGCGCCAATATTGTAATCGTCCCACCGGCCGCGATCGGTTTCGCCCCCGAATTCACCGCCCACATCCGCGAGGATTGGCCAAGCACATATCCCGCAAGCCCCTGCCCGACATTGATGGTCTTGCCGGCATTCACCACCCGGAGCGAGGACAACCGGACACGGCGGCCGCCCGAGTTGCTGGCAGTCAACACCAGTTGCCCCTTGACCACCGAAGCCTTCCAGGAAAGCTCGATATCCTCGCCGGACTTCGAAAAGAACACCGGAACCGAATGGCGGACGGCGAAGCCGACGCCCGCGGAACCCGGTTTCGGCGGCTTCGGAACTTCATCGATCACCAGGCGAAATGCTTCTTCAGCCGCCGCGGGCGTCTTGCTCATCCGAACGATGCGGATGACGCTCTTCTTGCCAGGAGCCAGCTTCACGGTGGGAGG
>JANMQB010000374.1:0-1651 GCA_031370155.1 Hyphomicrobiales bacterium
GGCCAGCAGCCGGGGCACGTCGGCGTACGACGGTGAGTCGGAGCCGACCAGGGTGACGGCCTGCCCGACCGTGAGCAGCGAGATGCCGGCGGCCAGCAGCCAGGAGGGAAGGTGGTCGTCCGCCCTGGCGGCATGCAGCAGCACGACGGTTGCATACAGTGGCCTTGCCATGAACGCCTCCCCGACAGTGCCAACCCTCCGGACCAGGCAACCTAGCACGAAAGCAACGTCAGGTCAGCTCTAACCGGAAGCCGAGTTCCAGACGATGAAATCTTGCAGAGCACCCTGCGTTTGAGTCCGCGCGTAAACCGAGTTTCTGCATGGGCGGCGGAATTTTTAATCCGTATACAAATTATATGTTATTCCCAGCGCCAGAAATCGTTGCCCGTCTTGCCATAGGCGCGGGCGAGTATCATCTTGTGGACTTCCGAGGCCCCGTCGACGAGGCGGGCGGCGCGGGCATAGCGGTAGATCCAGCCGAGCACCGTGTCCTTCGAATAACCCTTGGCGCCGCATAGCTGAATGCCGACATCGGCCGCCTTGTGCAGGACCTCGGCCACGTGAATCTTGGCCATCGAGATTTCCGTCTGCGCTTTCTCGCCCCGGTCCAGCTTCCAGGCGGCGTGCATCACGAGAAGCCGGCCCTTCTCGATTTCCGCCGCCACCTCGCCCAGCATCATCTGCACGCTCTCGCGGCTTCCCAGCGCCGCGCCGAAGGCCTGGCGTTCCTTGACATAGGCTTGGGCAATTTCCAGTGAACGCTTGGCAAGCCCCAGCCAACGCATGCAATGGGTGAGGCGGGCGGGCCCGAGGCGCATCTGGGTGAGGCGCAGCCCGTCGCCCTCCTCGAGGAGGCGGTGCTCTTCCGGAATTTCGAGCCCGTCAAATTCCAGCTCGCATACGCCGCCATGCTCCTCCGGCGCCATGATGGGCACGCGCCGCACGATGCGCCAGCCGGGCCGGTCCTTGTGATAAAGGAAAGCCGAGAGGCCGCGGCGGGGATCGTCCGAGGTGCGCGCCACCAGGATGAAATGCGAAGCCGCCGCAGCGCCAGAGATGAACCATTTTCGACCGTGTACGACATAATTGCCGGAGCGCTTCTCGGCCCGCGTCAGCATCATGCCGCCGGGATCGGAGCCCGCCCCCGGATGCGGCTCGGTCATGACGAAGGCGGAACGGATCTTGCCGTCGATAATCGGCTGCAGCCACTCGTCCTTCTCCGCCTCGCTCTTCAAGACCTTGTCGAGCACCGTCATGTTGCCATCGTCGGGAGCGGCGCAATTCAATACGGCGGGGCCGAAGATCGAGCGGTTCGCCTCCTCGTAGAAGACCGCCCGGCCGGTCATCGTGAGCCCGAGCCCGCCGCGTTCCTTTGGCATCTGCGGCGCCCACAGGCCCGCCGCCTTGGCCTTGGCGCGGAGGGAATCGAGAACCGCGAGGCGGATGTTCTCATAGGCGTCATAGGAGTCCTTGCGCGCCTCGAGCGGCAGGACCTCGGCGGCGATGAACTCCCGCACCTTGAGGCGGAGCGCTTCTATCTCGGGCGGCAGGGAAAAATCCATGGACACCTACCAGAATGCCGTCATGTGGCCGCCATCGGCGACGATGGTGGAGCCGGTCATGAATGCGGAGGCCCGCTTCGAAGCCAGCA
>JANMQB010000380.1:0-26976 GCA_031370155.1 Hyphomicrobiales bacterium
CCTTGAAATAGATGCGGTTGCCCTCGAACACCTGGGGCGCGGCCTCGAAGCCCACCGAGGGATAGATCTGCACGGCGGGGATGACATAGAGGCCGGAGACATGGGCCTTGAAGGTGCGGCCCAGAAACGCCGCCGCCTCGATCAATTGCGGCAGCCGGCCGATCTCGTTGAGCGAGACCATAATCGTCTTATACGTCATTGCCGTGCCCTCCTTATTTTCTTGCAAATTGCAGGGGAACCGGTCCAGCGTCCTTGACGCCGATCAATGACTAAACTCCTCCTGTCCGGCGATCTTGGCAAGACGCTTGATGTCGGGAACCTGGATGGTCCGGTTGGAGGCGAGCCGGATCGCCCGGGCAGTCTTGAGTTTGGTGATCTGGCGGCTGACGGTTTCGATGGTTAACCCCAGGAAATCGGCCATGTCGGCGCGGGTTAGCGGCAGGTCGAAGCTTGGGAAATCAAGAGCCTTCGAATGGCTGCAGCCGATCATCAGGCTGCGCTTGGCCAGCATCAGGAGGAAGCTTGCCACTTTTTCCTCGGCGGACTTGCGGCCCAAGAGCAGCATCCATTCGCGCGCCGCATCGAGCTCGTCGAGGGTGTGCTGGAACAGGCGCTGCTGCAGGCCCGGATATTCGCCGGCCAGGCGCTCGAAGGCGGCATGGGGGAAGGTGCAGATTTCGACATCGGTCGCCGCTTCGGCCGTATAGGGATTGGTCTTGCTGTAGGCACGGCCGAGAAAATCGGGGGCGAAGAGCAGGCCGACGATCTGCTGGCGTCCGTCGGGAAGGGTCTTGGTGAGCTTGACGGTGCCGCCAACGACATTGGCGAAGAAATCGGCGGGCTCCTCGGCGGAAATGATGGTCTGGCCGGCGGTCAGCTTCTTGCGGTGGGCGATCTGGCCGAGCTTGGCGATCTGGGTTTCGTCCATGGCGCCGCAGACGGCCTGATGGCGGACCGGGCAATGATCGCAGCGCTGAATTCGTTCGGGCAGAACCATAGTGGCGGATGCGGGCACTACTCATACCCCCTTAAACAGCTGTCCCGATCAAAAGTAGGCCAGCAACGTCAAGTTTACAAGCGGCGCAACGTCTCGCCATGCGATTGGCACAGGGGCCTATTCGGCGGCTTTCAGGCTCATCGGGTTATTCGGGTGGGTCGTCCAATTGGCATATTTGGGATCGATCTTGCGGCCCGTCCGCGGATCGGTGCCGGAGGTCATGCGCTCCATGGTGATGCAGCTCTCCACCGGGCAAACCTCGATGCAAAGATTGCAGGCCACACATTCGGCATCGATCACCTCGAAATGGCGCTTGCCATTCTTCTCCTTCATGATCGCCTGGTGCGAGGTGTCCTCGCAGGCGGCATAGCAGCGCCCGCATTTGATGCACAGGTCCTGGTCGATCCTGGCCTTGGTGATGTAATTGAGATTGAGATATTGCCAGTCGGTGACATTACCCACGGCGCGGCCGCGGAAATCCTCGATCGAGCGATAGCCCTTCTCGTCCATCCAACGGGCGAGCCCGGACTTCATTTCCTCGACGATGCGGAAACCGTAGGTCATCGCCGCCGCGCACACCTGCACGGTGCCGCAGGAGAGTGCCATGAATTCCGCCGCGTCGCGCCAAGTGGTGACGCCGCCGATGCCTGAAATGGGGAACCCGTGGGTTTCCTTGTCGCGGGCGATTTCCGACACCATGCTGAGGGCGATCGGTTTGACCGCCGGCCCGCAATAGCCGCCATGGCTGCCCTTGCCGTCGATTGTGGGTTCGGGCGCGAGATTGTCGAGATCGATCCCCGTGATCGAGTTAATGGTGTTGATCAGCGATACGGCGTCGGCGCCGCCACGCTTGGCAGCGCGGGCCGCGTGACGGACATCGGTGATGTTGGGCGTGAGTTTCACGATCACCGGCATGCGCGTGTGCCGCTTGCACCAGCGCGCCACCATCTCGATATATTCCGGCACCTGGCCCACCGCCGAGCCCATGCCGCGTTCCGACATGCCGTGCGGACAGCCGAAATTAAGCTCGACGCCGTCGGCCTCCGTCGCCTCGACATGCTTCAAAATCTTTTTCCACGGCTCCTCCTCGCAGGGAACCATCAGCGAGACGATCATGGCGCGGTCCGGCCACTCGCGCTTCACCTTCTTGATCTCGCGGAGATTGACCTCGAGCGGCCGGTCGGTGATCAACTCGATGTTGTTGAGACCGAGGAGTCTCCGGTCGGCGCCGTGGATGGCGCCGTAGCGTGGGCCGTTGACATTGACGACGGGCGGGCCTTCCTCGCCGAGCGTCTTCCAGACAACGCCGCCCCAGCCGGCCTTGAAGGCGCGCACCACATTGTATTCCTTGTCGGTGGGTGGTGCCGAGGCAAGCCAGAAGGGATTGGGCGACTTGATGCCGAGAAAATCGCTGCGAAGGTCAGCCATGGAAGCTCTCCCTATGCCGCAAGAAATTCGTTGATCGATTCCGCCGCGCGGCGGCCGTCGTCGACGGCGGCCACGGTCAAATCCTTGCCGCCCGCGGCGCAATCGCCGCCGGCCCAGATGCCGGTAACGGAGGTGCGCCGCTCGGCGTCCACCGCGATACGCCCGCCCGCGAGCTTCAGCGCGCCGCCCGTTGCATCCACATAGGTTTGCCCGATGGCCTTGAAGATCATGTCGGCGGCGAGGTCGAAGGTCTCGCCGGTGCCGACGAGCTTGCCCTTCACTTCCCTGGTGTATTCGCAAACGAGGCCCACGGGGCGGCCATTCTTGATCATCACTTTTTTCGGCATGACCCAGTGCTTGATCTTCACACCCTTGGTTTGGGCCAGTTCCTGCTCATAGGCGCTGGCCTTCATCTGGCCGGGCCCGCGGCGGTAGAGGATGGTCACATCCTCCGCACCCAGCAGCTTCGACTGGATGGCGATGTCGATCGCCGACATGCCGCCGCCGATCACCAGCACGCGGCGGCCGACGGGCAACTTGCCCAAATCCTTGGCCTGGCGCAGTTCGGCGATGTAATCGACGGCATCCTCGATGCCCTTCGCGTCTTCGTTCTTGGCGCCGAGCGCATTGACGCCGGCGAGGCCCATGCCGAGGAACACCGCATGGTAATCGCGCTGCAGGTCCTTGAGCTTGAGGCCCTTGCCCAGGGCCTTGCCGGTCTCGATCCTGATGCCGCCGATCGCCAGAACGAAATCGACTTCCCTGCGGGCGAAGTCATCGACGGTCTTGTAGGCGGCGATGCCGAATTCATTGAGGCCACCCGGTTTCTTGCGCGCCTCGAAGACGGTGACGTCGTGACCGTGCATGGCGAGACGGTGGGCGCAGGCGAGCCCGGCGGGCCCGGCGCCGACCACCGCCACTTTCTTTCCCGTCGCCCTGGCCCGGGCATAGGGATGTTTGGCCTCGGCCATCAGAGCATCGGTGGCATAGCGCTGCAACTGGCCGATCTTGACCGGCTTGCCTTCGGCGGTCTGGCGCACGCAGACCTCTTCGCAGAGTGTTTCGGTCGGGCAGACTCTCGCGCACATGCCGCCCAGAATGTTCTGGTCGAATATCGTCTTGGCGGCGCTCTTGGGATGGCCCGCCTGAATCTCGCGGATGAACATCGGGATATCGATCGAGGTCGGGCAGGCCGTCATGCACGGCGCGTCGTGGCAGAAATAGCAGCGGTCGGCCTCGACCAGCGCCTCATGGTCGTTGAGAGGCGGATGCAGATCGGCGAAATTAGCGCTATATTCCGCCTTGGAAAGCCGCTTGCCCGCAATGCCGGACCCCTTCGCCGCCGCCATCGGTGCTTCCTCCTGAAGCCATGTTTTCTCGTTGGCGGGCAGGATGGCAGAATTTGTTCAAATGGTCAAATTTCCATCATTGCCCTCCACCATGGACGGCGCTGCGCATTCGCCATAAAACAGCAGCGGATCATTTCCCCGAGGCCCGCACATGACCAGCAAGAAACCGCTCAAATTCCGCTCGCAGAACTGGTTCGACAATCCCGGCAATGCCGACATGACGGCGCTCTATCTCGAGCGCTATCTCAATTACGGCTTCACGAGGCAAGAGTTGCAGGGCGGCAAGCCGATCATCGGCATCGCCCAGACCGGCTCCGATCTGTCGCCATGCAATCGCGTCCACATCGAGCTGGTAAAAAGGGTGCGCGACGGCATCACGGCGGCTGGCGGGGTTCCAATGGAATTTCCCATCCATCCGATCCAGGAAACGGGCAAGCGCCCCACCGCCTCGCTCGATAGAAACCTCGCCTATCTGTCGCTGGTCGAAGTGCTCTACGGTTATCCAATCGACGGGGTGGTGCTGACCATCGGTTGCGACAAGACCACGCCCGCCTGCCTGATGGCGGCGGCCACCGTCGATATTCCGGCGATCGCACTTTCCTCCGGCCCCATGCTCAACGGCTGGTACAAGGGCCAGCGCACCGGCTCCGGCACCATCGTGTGGCTGGCGCGCGAGAAACTTGCGACCGGCGAGATCGATTATGAAGGCTTCGTCGAACTGGTCGCGAGCTCCGCGCCCTCGACCGGCTTCTGCAACACCATGGGCACCGCCACAACGATGAATTCTCTGGCCGAGGCGCTCGGCATGACGCTGCCCGGCAATGCGGCGATCCCCGCGCCCTACCGCGAACGCGGCCAGATTGCCTATGAGACGGGTCGCCGCGCCGTCGAGATGGTGCTGGAAGATTTGACGCCGTCCAAGATCATGACCCGCAAGGCCTTCGAGAACGCCATTGCGGTCAACTCCGCCATTGGCGGCTCGACCAACGCGCCCAACCATCTGATCGGCATCGCCCGGCATCTCGGCGTCGAACTCGACATCGCCGACTGGGAAAAATACGGCTATAATCTTCCGTTGCTCGTGAACTTGCAGCCGGCCGGAGAATATCTCGGCGAGGACTATCACCGGGCCGGCGGAGTTCCCGCCGTGGTCGCCGAACTGATCAAGGCCGGCAAGATTCACCAGGATGCGTTGACCGCCAATGGCAAGACCATCGGCGCAAACTGCAAGGGCAAGTTCTCGTGGAACCGCGATGTCATCAAGGAATATGACAAGCCGCTGAAGAAACAGGCGGGCTTCAAGGTGCTGACCGGCAATCTGTTCGATTCGGCCATCATGAAGACGAGTGTCATTTCCGACGAATTCCGCCAGCGCTATCTGTCCAATCCGAAGGACCTCAATGCCTTCGAGGCCAAGGCTATCGTCTTCGACGGGCCTGAGGATTACCACGCTAATATCGACAATCCGAAGCTCGGCATCGACGAGAACACCGTGCTGTTCATGCGCGGGACCGGGCCCCTGGGTTATCCGGGTGCGGCGGAAGTCGTCAACATGCGCGCTCCCACCAAGCTCCTCGAGAAGGGCGTGCGGGCGCTGCCTTGCGTCGGCGACGGCCGCCAGTCGGGCACCTCCGGCTCGCCGTCGATCCTCAACGCCTCGCCGGAGGCCGCCGCCGGCGGCGGGTTGGCGCTGCTCAAGAACGGCGACCGGGTGCGCATCGATCTCAACAAGGGCAGTTGCGACATGCTGGTTGCCAAGGAGGAGATCGCCAGGCGCCGCGCCGCGCTCGATGCCCAGGGCGGTTACAAGGTTCCCGAAAGCCAGACGCCGTGGCAGGAACTGTTCCGTCAGAACACCGATCAATTGGCCCAGGGCATGGTGCTGAAGGGCGCGGTCAAGTTCCAGCGCATCGCCAAGCTCAAGGGAATACCGAGGGACAATCATTGATGATGCGTCGCTCCACTATCCGTCATCCCGGCGAAAGCCGGGACCCATCGAGGGCCTTCCTGCGGCAGACTGCGCGTGAAACATGCTTAGTGGGTCCCGGCTTTCGCCGGGATGACGATCTTGGTGACAATGATGCTTGAACTTCGCAGCGCTGCGCTTCGCGTCACCTTCTCTCCTCTTGGTGCCCGCTTGATTTCGGTCTTTTTCGACGGCGTTGATGTCGCCGCGGGCGGCGGAACAGACGCGGAGTTCCTGGCCGGCGACTGGACGGCGGGCGCCGTCTGCGGCCGTGTTGCCGGACGAATTTCAAATGCGCGATTTGCCCTCGACGGGCAGATGATCCATGTGACGCCGAGCGAGGGCGAAAACCAACTGCATGGCGGCCCGGTCAATTTCGGCAACACAATATGGAAGCACGAGATCAAGGGAAATACCGTCATCTTCCGCAAGCACTCGCCCGATGGCGATCAGGGATTTCCGGGTGCTGTCGATGCGACGGCGACCTATGGGCTCGCCGACAATGTCCTGTCTCTCGACCTCAGTGCGGTGACGACCAAGCCGACCGTCGTCAATCTCACCAATCACGCCTATTGGAACATGGCGGGCCAAGGCAGCACATTCGACCAGATGTTCGAGATCGATGCCCACTCCTACCTGCCGCTCGACGACCTCAAGCTGCCGACCGGCGAAATCCGCAAGGTCGACGGCACGCGCTGGGATTTCCGCAAGGCCCGGCGCGTCGGCGAGGCCTATGACAATGCCTTCGTCCTCAATGGCAAGCGCGGTGACATGAAGTTGGCCTGCCGGCTCGGCGATCCCGCCTCGGGCCGCGCCATGGACGTGCATTGCACCGAGGGCTGCCTGCAAATCTACACGGCCGACCACTGGGGCCCGGCCATGCCAGGCCGCCACGGGCCGCTCATGCGGCATGGAGCTTTGGCGCTGGAGCCGCAGAATTTCCCCGACGCCCCGAGCCACGCAAATTTTCCTTCCGCCGTCCTGCGCCCCGGCAAGTCCTACCGTCACCGCATCGAGTGGCGGTTCGGCACTTAAAGAAAACTATACGGATCGACGTCGATCGCCAGATTGAGCGAGCCCTTGGGTTTTACATCCTTGAGCCATAAGCGCAGGAAATTCTGGATATTCACCTCCCGCTCGGCCTTAATCAGAAAGCGCCAGCGGTGGCGGCCGCGCACCAGATGGATGGGGGCGGGCGCAGGGCCGAGCACGGCGACACCTTCGGCTAGCGGTGCCGTTCTGCCGATCGCCCTGGCAAAGCGCTCGGTCTCGCCCGCATCGCCGCCGGAGACGACGATGGCCGCCAGCCGGCCATAGGGCGGCAGGCCGGCATTGTCGCGGATGAGTTTCTCCTGGCCGAGATAGCCGTCGCGGTCGCCCTTCTTCAGAGCCTGCATCAGCGGATGCTCCGGCAGATAGGTCTGGATCAGGGCGCGGCCCGGCTTTTCGCCGCGCCCCGCGCGCCCCGCCACTTGCGCCATCAGCGCCCAGGTGCGTTCGCCGCCGCGCGGATCGCTCGATTCGAGCGCCAGATCGGCATCGACCACGCCGGCCAGCGTCAGATGCGGGAAATGATGGCCCTTGGCCACCAGCTGGGTGCCGATCACCAGATTGTATTCGCCTTTTTCGACATCGCGGATGGCATCGCGCAGCAGCGTGCCACGCGACAGATCGCTCGACAGGATGGCGACGCGGGCCTGCGGAAATCTCACTGCCGCTTCTTCCGCCAGCCTTTCGATGCCGGGGCCGACCGGCACCAACTTCTCCTCGGCGCCGCAGGCCGGGCATTGCTTGGGTACCGGTTCGATGTGGCCGCAGTGATGGCACAGCAATTGCCGCCGGAAACGGTGCTCGACCAGCGAGGCGGCGCAATTGGGACAATTGAGCCTATGGCCGCAGGCCCGGCACAAAGTGAGCGGCGCATAGCCGCGGCGATTGAGAAACAAGAGCGCCTGATCGCCCGAGGCCAAGGTCTCCGCCACTGCCGTGGCGAGCGGTTCTGACAGCCAGGTGCCGGGCTCGAGTTTTGCCGCCTTCATGTCGATCAGGCCGATTTCCGGCAGTTCGGCGCGGCCATGGCGGTCCTTGAGCCGCACCAGCCCGTAACGGCCACGATCGACATTGACCAGGGTTTCGAGCGACGGCGTGGCCGAGGACAGGATCACCGGAAAGCGGGCGATCGAGCCATAGAGCACCGCCATGTCGCGGGCGTGATAGGCAACGCCATCCTCCTGCTTGTAGGCGCTCTCGTGCTCCTCATCGACGACGATGAGGCCAAGCTTCTTCCAGGGCAGGAAGAGGGCCGAGCGGGCGCCGACCACGATCTTCGCCGCGCCACTCGCCACGCCGCGCCAGACGCGCTCGCGCTGGCGCGGCCGGAGATCGGAATGCCACTGCGCCGGTTCGGCACCGAAGCGGGCCTCGACGCGGGCGATGAAAGTGGCGGTCAGCGCGATCTCGGGCAGCAGCAGCAGCACCTGGCCGCCCGCCGCCAGGGCCGCCGCCATGGCCTCGAAATAGACTTCGGTCTTGCCCGAACCGGTGACGCCGTCGAGCAGCACCACCTTGTGCGAGCGCGAGGCCACGAGGGCCCGCAATTCCCGCGCCGCCTCTTCCTGGTCGCGCGACAGGCTAAGGCCGCCGCTATTGAGGTCGGGCTTCGCAAAGGGCTTCTCCGCCGGAAGTTCCACCGCCTCAAGCGCTCCGTCCTTGACCAGGCCCTTGACCACGGCGGCGCTGGCGCCGGTCAGGTCAGCGAGTTCGGCGACACGCAGCGCCGGACCCTCGGCGGCGAGTTCAAGGATACGCTGGCGCTGCGGCGTCATGCGCTTGGGCGTGTTGCCGGAAGCACGATAGGCGATCTGCTTGCGCGGACCTTCGAAGGCGCCAGGTGCCCTCAGCACCATGCGCAGCACATTGCCGGGCGGTTCGAGATAATAGGCGGCCAGCCAATCGATGAATTTACGATGCGCCTCGGGCATCGCCGGCATGTCGAAACGGCCCGTCACATCGCGTAGCTTCGGCCCCTGCGGCGCGTCGTTCTTGAGCGCCCAAACCACACCGATTTGCGAGCGCGGCCCGAGCGGCACCTCGACATAATCGCCCGGGACAAGCTGGAGACCCGCCGGAATCCGGTAGGAATAGGGGCCTTCGAGGGCCAGCGGCAGCAGCACATCCGCAATTGACGGGGAATCGCCGGTCATCGGGCCTGCAATAGTCTTGGACGGGCGCAGCCGCCAGTCCTATATCGGCACCCGCCATGAAGCATGCCGCCTTCGATAGCGCCCAAACCGGCGTCCGCGAGATCGTTTATTTCGAGCCCTCGGCTCTCGCCTTGCGCCTGGCCGGTGAGAAGCATTTGACCCTGCTCGAAAGCTCCATGCGCCAGGAGCGGCTGGGGCGTTATTCCTTCCTTGCCTGCAATCCTTCCGCGACGCTCACAGCCGAGGCGGGCCGCGCCTTTCTCGACGGCGTTCTCCAGGACGATGCGCCGCTTGCCGTGCTCGACCGGCTGCTCAAGGAAAACCGCGCCGCCCATGTGCCGGGCCTGCCGCCGTTCCAGGGCGGCTTTGCCGGCTATATCGCCTATGATTTCGGCCGGTCGCTGGAGCCTCACGCCCGCATTCCGGCATTCGCGCCGCTGTGCCCCGACATGATGCTGCACCGCTATGACGCGGTCGCCGCCTTCGATCATCTGCAGGAGCGTGCCTGGATCATCGGCGTGGATCAGGCGCAGGCTGACAGGCTGGAAGCACTTCTGCAGCGCAAGCCTTCCGCTCCGGGCCCGCATGTCATCGCCGGTTGGAATTCGAATTTCACCCGCGCCGAATATGAAAAGGCCGTGGCGCGCACGGTCGAATATATTCTGGCGGGTGACATCTTCCAGGCCAATATCTCCCAGTGCTTCAGCGCGGCCATCCCGCAGGACTTCGATGCGCTCGCCTTCTACCGGCGCCTGAGACAGCGCAATCCGTCGACCTTCGCGGCGTTTCTCGATTACGGCAATGTGCAGATCGCGTCCAGCTCTCCCGAGCGGCTGTTGAGCTTCGACGGCAAGACGGTCGAGGCCCGGCCGATCAAGGGCACGCGGCGGCGCGACGCCGATCCAGCCCGCGATGCGGCGCTGGTCGCCGAGCTCGCCTCGAGCCGCAAGGACCGCGCCGAGAATGTGATGATCGTCGATTTGTTGCGCAACGATCTGTCGCGCGTTTGCGCACCCGGCAGCGTGCGGGTGCCGGTGCTGTGCGGGCTCGAATCCTATGCCTCGGTGCATCATCTCACCTCGGTCGTCACCGGTGAATTGCGGCCGAAAAAAACCGTCGGCGATCTGGTGGCGGCAATTTTCCCCGGCGGCTCGATCACCGGCGCGCCGAAAATCCGGGCCATGGAAGTCATCGCCGAAATCGAAGGCGGCCCACGCGGCGTCTATTGCGGCGCCATCGGCTATTTCGGATTTAGCGGCCATACGGATCTCAACATCGCCATCCGCACCGCCATGTTTGCTAATGGCACCGCGCGGTTTCAAGGCGGCGGCGGCATCACGGCGCGCTCCCATCCCGCCGCCGAATACGGGGAAACGCTCACCAAGATCGACCGCATCATGGAAGCTTTCGCGCCATGATCCTGATCGTCGATAATTACGACAGCTTCGTCTACAACGTGGCGCGCTATTTCGAAGAGTTGGGGCAGCCCACTCGCGTGGTGCGGAACGACGAGGTTGCCGCCGCCGATCTCGAAGCCTCTGCCATCGTCGTATCCCCCGGCCCCTGTACGCCGCATGAAGCGGGACAGTCCATCGACATCGTGCGCCAATATTCAGGCAAACTGCCGATCCTCGGCATCTGCCTGGGCCACCAGGTGATCGGCGAGGTGTTCGGTGGAAAAGTCGTGAGGGCGAAGCGTCCGATGCATGGCGAGGCGTCGGAAATCCGCCACGACGGTGACGGCGTCTTCGCCGGATTGCCGGACCGATTCAGCGCCGGGCGCTATCATTCGCTGATCGTCGATCTCGACGGCCGCGATACTCCGCTCGACGTCACCGCGACAAGCGATGATGGCGAGATCATGGGACTGAAACACCGCGACCATCCGACCTTCGGCGTGCAGTTTCACCCGGAGTCGATCCTCACCGAACACGGCTACGACATGCTGCGCAACTTTCTGGGTTATGTGGCGTGAGTCTGGTGTGGTTCAACGGCAAGCTCATCGACGGTCCGCTGCCGCTCGATCCCGCCGACCGCGGGCTACTGTTGGGTGACGGATTGTTCGAGACCATCGCCGTCGTCAATGGCAAGGCGCTGTGGCTTGAAGCGCATCTGGCGCGGCTAGGGGCTGCCGCCGCCGAACTCGGTATCGCCGCCGATCTTGTTTTAATCCGCACGGCCATCGCCTCGCTTCTCGGCGAGGCCGGCGCGCATGTCCTTCGCGTGACATTGACGCGCGGGGCAGCGGCACGTGGCTTGGCCTCCGGCGGCGATAACCCGAGCCTCATCGCCACACGCGATCCCCTGCCGCGCGGCTTCCTCCTACGGCCTGTCAGGCTCGCCACGTCCACCATAAGGCGCAACGAGTTCGCGCCCAGCTCGCGGCTCAAGACGCTTTCCTATGCCGATGCCATCGCCGCGGCCCGCGAAGCTGCCGCCTCGGGCGCCGACGATGCGCTGATGCTCAACACTTCGGGCCGGGCTGCCTCATCGACGATTGCCAATCTCTTCCTGCTGAAGGGGAGCGAACTCATAACTCCAGATCTGTCGCAGGCCATTCTCCCCGGCATCATGCGCCGGGCCGTGCTCGATCTCGCGCCCGGGCTTGGCTTCACGCCCGTCGAGCGCGCCGTGTGGCCTGAAGAACTGGCAACGGCCGATGCCGTCTTCCTCACCAACAGCCTGCGCCTGATCCGCCCGGTCACGGAACTGGATGGCCGCGCCCTCGGCCAACGCCCGCTGGAGGCCATCGTGAACGCTGTCTGCGCCCGCGTCGAAAGCCAGTGCGGCAGCGATCCACGATTGAATTGAAGGGCGCCCGGCGATAGGGTCCGCGCCCGAAACAGGAGCTGCTCCCATGAAATTCTTCGTCGATACCGCAGAGGTCAAGGAAATCCGCGAGCTTGCCGATATGGGCCTTCTCGACGGGGTCACCACCAATCCCTCGCTCATCGCCAAATCGGGCCGCGCCTTCAAGGAAGTGGTCGCTGAAATCTGCGGCATCGTCTCGGGGCCGGTCAGCGCCGAAGTCACCGCACTCGACGCCGAAGGCATGATCCGCGAGGCCAAGGAGTTGCGCAAGATCGCCAAGAACGTGGCGGTCAAGGTGCCGCTCACGCTCGACGGCCTCAAGGCCTGCAAGGCGCTGTCGTCGGAAGGCACCATGGTCAATGTGACGTTGTGCTTCAGCGCCAATCAGGCGCTGCTCGCCGCCAAGGCCGGCGCCAGCTTCATCTCGCCCTTCATCGGCCGCCTCGACGATATCCATCTCGACGGCATGGAACTCATCTCCGAGATCCGCCAGATCTACGACAATTACGATTTCGCCACGGAAATCCTGGTGGCCTCGATCCGTTCGGCCAATCATGTGAAGCAGGCGGCCTTGATCGGCGCCGATGTCGCCACCGTCCCGCCCGCGGTACTCAAGGGCCTGGTGAAGCATCCCCTGACCGACAAGGGCATCGAGATGTTCCTCGCCGACTGGAAGAAGACCGGCCAGACCATCCTGTGATCCTGGAAAAGGCCATCCTCAATATCAGGCCCGGGCAGTCGCAGGCCTTCGAGGCGGCTCTCCGGCAGGCTCTGCCGCTCATCGCCGCCTCGCCGGGTTTCATCAACCTCGAAGTCCGGCCCTGCATTGAAACACCGGACCGCTTTCTCCTGCTGGTGCGATGGCAAACGGTAGAGGCCCACACCGAGGGCTTCCGCGGCTCGCCAAGCTATCAGGAATGGCGCGCCCTGCTGCACCATTTCTACGATCCCTTTCCGCTGGCCGAGCACTTTGGCGAACCCACGGTGATGGCCTGAGCCGGTCAGGACTCGTCAACCATTGCGGCGTAACTTGCCGCCATGACCGGCTTTGCCTTCCGATTCACCGCCGATGCCTCACATGCCGCGGGCCTGTGGCTGCAATCGCTCAAGTCCGAACGGCGCCTGGCGGCCAAAACACTCGAGGCCTATGGCCGCGATGTGGGCCAGTTCGCGGCCTTCCTGCGGGATCATCTGGGCTCCCCCGCCGGCCTCGCCGATCTCGAAGCGCTGAGCGCCGCGATCACGGCGCGTTCGTAGCCGCCGGTCGCCTCGAGCCCGACAGTCACGCCGACGGGCGGACCCAGCCGGGCGATCAAGACGTGAAGCCCCGCCGTATCGGTTCCCGTCTGAAAGCACTCGCGGCCACCGCCGCAACTCACCTCAAGCGTCCGGCTCGACACGTCGATGCCCACAAATCGGCTTGGCTTTTCCATGGCTTTGTCCCATCCTTGCGGTGCGGGTTGCAGATACCCGCGCAACTGTTCGGGCTTCGAAAGAAGGCGGCGCGGACCACGCTCATCCTCGATCTTCCAGATCTCGGGGCTAACGGTCTCAGCACCGCAGCGGCTGGCTTGCTCTTGCGAAACAGTCCGGCCGCTCCCGGTTTCATAGCCGATTTCGAAGACACAAGGGGTGTGGCGCAGCTAGTGCTGATGTGCAACTCGACTCGCGGAGAGGCCGTTCTGTGCATACGATAGCGGCTTTCGCCGGGATGACGGATTTGGAGTGAGTACGACAGCCACCATAGGACGGACAACGGCACCTGGCGAAGGCCAAGTCCTTCCCGTGGCGGTGATCTGTCTGGTTATTCTCGTCGTCTGGTACATCGCCGCCATTCCGATGAACGCCGTGGTGGCGGAAGCCAAGATCGCGGCGGCGGGCGGCGGGCTAGGCCAAGTGCTGGCGGTGTCGTGGAGCCTCGACCGGCCGGTCATTCCGGCACCGCACCAGATCGTGGTGGAGTTGTGGAACACCGTCTTCATGGTGGCGCCGTGGAAAGTCAAGTCGCTCGTCTATCATAGCTGGGTGACGCTGTCCTCGACGCTCCTGGGCTTCGTGTTCGGCACGCTGCTCGGCATCGGACTCGCCATCGCCATCGTGCATTCGAAGCTTCTGAGCAAGAGCCTGATGCCGTGGATCATCGCCTCGCAGACCATTCCGATCCTCGCCATAGCACCCATGGTCATCGTGGTGCTGGGGTCGATCGGCCTCACCGGGCTGGTGCCGAAATCGCTGATCTCCATGTATCTGTGCTTCTTCCCCGTCACCATCGGCATGGTCAAAGGGCTGACTTCGCCGGAGACGACGCTGCTCGATCTGATGCGTACTTATAATGCCAGCCTTTCGCAGGTGCTGTGGAAGCTGCGTTTTCCCGCATCGGTGCCGTTCCTATTCACCTCGCTGAAGGTCGCCATTGCCATCGCGCTGGTGGGCGCCATCGTCGGCGAACTGCCGACCGGCGCACAGGCCGGCATTGGGGCCAGGCTGCTCAACGGCTCCTATTACGGACAGACCGTGCAGATCTGGGCGGCATTGTTCGCTGCCTCCTGCGTGGCGGCAACGCTGGTGTGGGGCGTCGGCGCGATCGAGCGCTTAACCGCACGCGCCATGGGGGCAAAGCCATGAAGGGCTGGAGCCTGCGCGATGTGGCGGCGCCGGCGGTATTTGGAATCGTAGTGCTCATCCTGTGGCAACTGGCATGCAAGAGTTTCAATATTCCGCTGGTTCTGCTGCCGGCCCCCTCCGACATCTGGGCGAAACTGTCGACCTCGCTGCCCACCCTTTGGGCCGACTTCGTGCAGACCTTCGTGCGCGCGGTCATTCCCGGATGGGCCATCGGCTCGCTCGCCGGATTTCTCACCGCCATCCTCTGCGACCGGGTGCCGCTTCTCCGCCGCGGGCTGCTGCCGCTCGGCAATCTGGCGGCGGCGCTGCCGATCGTCGGCGTCGCGCCCATCATGGTGATGTGGTTCGGCTTCGACTGGCAATCCAAGGCGGCGATGGTGGTGGTGATGACCTTCTTCCCGATGCTGGTGAATGCGGTGACGGGGCTTGCCGCCTCCGGGCACCTGGAGCGCGACCTAATGCGCAGCTACGGCGCCTCGTGGGGGCAGACGCTTTTGAAATTGCGCTTGCCCGCCGCCATGCCCTTCATCTTCAATGCGCTGAAGATCAACTCGACTCTGGCGCTGATCGGAGCCATCGTGGCGGAATTCTTCGGGACACCCATCGTCGGCATGGGCTTCCGCATCTCGACGGAAGTGGGCCGCCTCGGGCTCGACATGGTGTGGGCTGAAATTGCCGTAGCAGCACTGGCGGGGTCGGCGTTCTACGGTCTCCTCACACTCGTCGAGCGCGGGGTGACCTTTTGGCATCCGTCCTACAGGACGTAGGCGGGACTTTTGAAAACAGAAGGAGGAGAGACGTAATGAAGAAATTTCTGATGGCCGCCGCGGCGGCCGGCGCGCTGATGGCGACTTCGGCCGCGGCACGGGCCGAGAACGTCACGCTGCAATTGAAATGGGTGACCCAGGCGCAATTCGCCGGCTACTACGTGGCGCAGGCCCAGGGCTTCTACAAGGATGCGGGGCTCGAGGTGACGATCAAGCCGGGCGGACCCGACATCTCCACGCCGCAGGTGATCGCCGGCGGCGGCGCCGACGTGGTCATCGACTGGATGCCCTCGGCTCTCGCCAGCCGCGAAAAGGGCGTGGCCCTGGTCAATATCGCCCAGCCGTTCAAGACATCCGGCATGATGCTCACCTGCCGCAAGGAAACCGGCATCACCAAGCCGGAAGACTTCAAGGGCAAGACGCTGGGCGTGTGGTTCTTCGGCAACGAGTATCCGTTCCTGTCGTGGATGAGCCAGCTCGGCATTCCGACCAATGGCGGCGCCGACGGTGTCACTGTGGTCAAGCAGGGCTTCAACGTCGATCCGCTGATCCAGAAGCAGGCCGACTGCATCTCGACCATGACCTACAATGAATACTGGCAGGTGATCGACGCCGGCATCGCCGCCGACGACCTCGTGGTCTTCAAATACGAGGACCAGGGTGTGGCCACCCTGGAGGATGGGCTTTATGTGGTGGAGGACAGGCTCAAGGACCCGGCATTCGTCCAGACCATGGCGAAATTCGTCAAGGCCTCGATGAAGGGCTTTGACTGGGCCCGCCAGAACCCGGAAGCCGCCGCCAAGATCGTGCTCGAGAACGACGCGACGGGCGCGCAGACGGAGGCGCACCAGGTCCGCATGATGGGCGAGATCAACAAGCTCACCGAAGGCTCCGACGGAACCCTCGACGTTGCCGCCGCCCTGCGCACGGTCGACACGCTGATGAAGGGCGGCGACGATCCGATCATCACCAAGAAGCCGGAGGGGGCCTGGAGCAGCGTTGTGACCGACGCGATGAAGGCGATGTAAGCAACGACGGGAGGGCCGGAGGCGGCCCTCCCATTTTTGTCAGTCTACGGAGGAATCCATGTCCATCCTCATCCGCGGCGGCACCGTCGTCAACCACGCTCATTCGCGGCGCGCCGGGTGCAAGGGCGTGCCGAGGGCGGTGCTGTGGCGCGGCTGCGTTGCGTGGGAATGAAAATAATCGATCGGCAGCACTCGTTCTACAAGCCCCTGTGGCGTCGCGTGGCGATTGTGGCCTTCGTTGCGGGCTGGCTCGTCTTCGAAGTGACGGTCTCGCGCGAGCCGCTGTGGATCGCAGGCGCGGGCGCGCTGCTGGCCTATGCCGTCTGGGTGTTCCTGATCAATTGGCCAAAAGAAACCGGCGGTCAATCCTGATTCTCGAAGAGGCCGGTACATGCGTGCCGTTACCGAGAAGGAGCGAAGCCGCGGCCATGGCGTTCCTGGGGGCGAAGTTTTGGAGTAGAATCCAAAGGAAACGCTCAATCGGGGCCGGCCAGTGAATTGGGATTCGGTGCAGGCGATTTCCGGTGTTGTGGGAACCATCGCGGTCGCCGTGACGGTCGTGTATCTGGCGATTCAGATCAAGCGCAGAACCAAGGCCACATATTCCCAGACCTATCAGTTCGCCACGCAAGCCTTGGGCGACATGGCCGCCATCGTTGGCGAATCCAAAGACAACCGATGTTCTCGGTAAGCTCAATCAAAGGATTGGCATTATGTTGCGCACTCTGGATGACGACGAAGATCGCATTATTTTGGAAAAACGGTGACGCTACGCCTAATTGGACGTCACGACGATACTGCGTCGGTGGCCGCAAGCCGCGCGTGGTTGTGCGGTTTCAGCTTGAGCAACGGCTAGAATTCAGGTATGATGATTTCATACCGGTTGGCATAGCCTTCCAATCGTAGGCAAATCAATGTCCTCCATCGAAAAGCGAACCATCAGCCTGCCTGCCGAACACGCGGCTTTCATCGATGCAAAGGTCTCATCCGGGGCCTATGCCTCGGCGAGCGAGGTGGTGCGCGCGGGATTGCGGGCCTTGCAGGAGCGCGACGAGGCGGTGGAGCGGTGGCTCAGGGAAGAAGTGGCGCCCGTCCATGACGCGATGAAGGCCGATCCCAAACGCGGCATTCCGGCCGAAAAGGCATTTGCCGAAGTCCGCGCCCGTCATGCCCGGCGGTTGAAGGCGGGAGTGTGAGGCGGCGGGATGTCGTCTTCGCGCCCGAGGCGAGGGACGATCTCCTCAATCTTTACAACTGGATCGCTTCAAGGGCCGGTCCAGCAGTTGCCATTTCGTATATCGAACGTATCGAGGCCTTCTGCCAAGGCTTCGATCTCGCTTCCGAACGCGGGCAGCTTCGCGGCGATATCCGCCCCGGTTTGCGGATCATCGGATTTGAGCGGCGGATCACTATCGCCTTTTCAGTGAGCCAAGAGCAGGTTACGATTTTCCGCCTGTTCTATGGCGGGCGGGACTGGGAAGAGTTACTGCACAAATGAACAGCCGCAGTTTTTATGATTGACTGCGCGGCGAGGGTAACAAAGAGCTTGCCGGACTGGAGAAGAAGATGACCAGCAAAACCAACCTCACCATCAATCCGCAGCGGTTGTGGGACGCGATCATGGAGACCGCCAAGTTCGGGGCGACGCCGAAGGGCGGAATCAGGCGGCTGACCGTCTCCGACGAAGACAAAAAGGTGCGCGACTGGTTCAAGGGGCAATGCGAGGCGCTGGGCTGCAAGGTGCAGGTCGACAGTTGCGGCAACATGTTCGCGACGAAGGCCGGCAAGCGCAAGGACCTCGCACCCATCGCCATGGGATCGCATCTCGACACGCAGCCGACGGGCGGCAAGTTCGACGGCGTGCTCGGCGTGCTGGGCGCGCTCGAAGCCATGCGCACCATGATCGATCTCGGCTATGAGCCGAACGCGCCGGTGATGATCGTCAACTGGACCAATGAGGAAGGCTCGCGCTTTGCCCCCGCCATGCTGTGCTCGGGCGTCTATGCGGGCGTGTTCACGCCGGAATTCGCCTACGCGCGCGAGGACCGCGGCGGCATCAAGTTCGGCGACGAACTGAAGCGCATCGGCTACATGGGCGCGGAGCCCGCGGGCTCGATCAAGTTCCAGGCCATGTTCGAACTGCATATCGAGCAGGGACCGATCCTCGAAGCCGAGTCCAAGACGATCGGCGTCGTCACCGGGGTTCAGGGCATGCGCTGGTACGAGGTAACGGTGAAGGGCCAGGAATCGCACACGGGCGCCACCCCCATGGGCTTGCGCAAGAATGCGCTGCTGGGTGCTTGCCGCATGATCGAGGCGATCCATCAGGTGGGCATGCGGCATCCGCCGGGCGTGGCCTCGGTCGGCCTCATCGAGAATAAGCCCAATAGCCGCAATGTGGTGCCGGGCGAAGTGTTCTTCACCGTCGACCTGCGGCATCCCGACGAGACCGTACTCGACCGGATGGAAAAGGAATATCAGGAGGCCTTGCCGAAGATCGCCGCCGAGGTGAAGCTCGAGCTCGAGGAGAAGCGCATCTGGAAATCGCCGGCGGTGAAGTTCGCAGCCGACCTCATCGAGTGCGTGCGCCGGGGGGCAACGCAGGCGGGTTACTCGATGCGCGAGATGGCTTCCGGGGCCGGCCACGATGCGGCCTATATCGCGCGGGCGGCGCCGACGACGATGATTTTCGTACCCTGTCTCGGCGGCATCTCGCACAACGAGGCGGAATCGACCACCTTCGACGAATGCGGCGCGGGCTCGCAGGTGCTCCTCAACGCGGTTCTCGAATACGACCGGAAATTCGCGTGACGGCGGCACTGGCGGGCGCTAGGAAGGCCGCCTGTTCAATGGGAGAGACACATGCACATCAAGCGGATCGGCGCCGGCAATCGCATGAGCGAGGCGGTCATTTACGACGGCAAGGTCTATCTTTCCGGCTTCGTCGCCGATAAGGCCAAGGGCAAGCCGGTCAAGGAACAGACCCAGGACATTCTCGCCCAGATCGACGAAACGCTGAAACAAGCGGGCAGCGACAAGACCAAGATTCTCAAGGCCAATATCTGGCTCACCGACATCAAGACCTGGGCCGAGATGAACGAAGCCTGGGATGCCTGGGTGGTCCAGGGCCAGACGCCGGCCAGGGCCACGGTCGAATCGAAGCTCGCCGCCCCCGGCCTCGATGTCGAGATCATGGTGGAAGCGGCGATCTAGCCAGCCATGAAGGTACTCGTCCTCGGCGCCGGAATCACCGGCATCACCACGGCCTATGAGCTCAATCGCGACGGCCACGATGTGACGGTGATCGACCGCGAGGCCGAGCCCGCCTCATTCACCAGCTTCGCAAATGCGGGGCTGTTCGCGCCGGGCCATGCCTATGCTTGGTCGTCGCCGGCGGCACCGGGAATTTTGTTGCGTTCGCTATGGCGCGGCGATCAGGCCCTGCGGCTGAAGCCCCGGGCCGACCCCGCCTTCTGGCGCTGGATGTGGCGCTTTTGGAAAGAATGCACGGCGGAGCGGGCGGCGCTCAACACCATGCGCAAGGTGCGGCTGTGCAACTATTCGCAGAGCGTGTTTCACGAGACGCTGGCGCGGACGCAAGTAAAATACGACGGGCGCGGCGGCGGGCTTCTCTATCTCTATCGCAGCGAAGCGGCGCTCGCGGCGGCGGCGGCGAAATCCAAGGTCCTGGCGGAGAACGGCTGCGATATCGAAACCCTCGACCGCGACGGCGTGGCGCGTACCGATCCGGCGTTGGCGCCGGTGAAAGAGCGCTTGGCAGGCGCGCTCTATGCCAGGAACGACGAGAGCGGCGATTGCCGTCTCTTCGCGCACAACATAGGAGCCTGGCTCAAGGGCCGGGGTGTCACGTTCAAGTTCGGAACCACGGTTGAGGGATTCGAAACCTCCGGCGATCGCATCGAAGCGGTGGTGACGGAGAAGGGCCGCGAGCGTGCCGATGCGATCGTGCTTTGCCTCGGCGTCTACAGTCCGCATCTGGCGCGGCAGATCGGACACGACCTGCCGGTCTATCCGGTGAAGGGCTATGCGATGACGGCGCCGGTGGCGGGCCGCAACAATCCGCCGACGATCGGCGGCGTCGATGAAGAGACACTCGTCGCCTATGCGCCTTACGGCGACCGCGTGCGGGTGACGGCGACGGCGGAGTTTTCCGGCTACGGCCGCGGCCATCGTCCGGAGGATTTCCGCACCATGCTTGCAACCATGCGGACACTGTTTCCCGATGGCGCCGACTGGCCGCGCGCCGAATTCTGGGCGGGCCTGCGGCCGATGACCCCGGAAGGAACGCCGATCCTCGGCCGCTCGCGTCTCGCCAATCTCTGGTTCAACACGGGCCAGGGTCACATGGGCTGGACCATGAGTCATGGTGCTGCGCGGGTGACCGCCGATCTCATCGCCGGAAAGACGCCGCAAATTCCGCTCGAGGGCATGACGGCCGCGTGAGCGCCACATTCTCGCCCCATCCAGCCCTATGGTGCGCCAAATTCGACAAAGCGTAGAGGGGATACTTGATGAGACATTTTTTCGCGGCGCTGTGCGCCGGTGCATTGTTCATGGCCGGCGTGGCCGAAGCCAAGACGATCACCGGCTGGGCCTCCTATTACAAGTCGGGAAAACGCACCGCCAATGGCGAAAGCTTCAAACCCATGGGGATGACCGCCGCACATCGCACGCTGCCTTTCGGCACTAAGGTTTTGGTAACCAATCTGAAGACCGGGAGATCGGTTGTGGTGCGCATCAACGATCGCGGACCCTTCATCAAGGGCCGGGTGATCGATCTCAGCCTCGGCGCCGCAAAAGTCGTCGGGCTGCTCCGTTCCGGTGTTGCTAAGGTCAAGTTCGACGTTTTGAATTAGGCGGCGCAGAGTTTCTCGGCTTCCTTGAGGGCCGCCTCGGCCTCGCGGGCAATAGCCGCCACCTTGTCCACCAGGTCGAAAGGCTGAGCGGTGCGCAGCAGGAGCTCCAGTTCGTGGCAGGCGTACTGGGCGCGCTTGGCGCCGATGCTGATGCAGATGGATTTTAGCGCGTGGGCAGCATCGGCGAGATCGAGATCGTCGCCGCCATACTGCAGCGCTTTGATCCGGTGCAGCGACTCGGGCACGTTCTTCAAGAAAAGGCTGACGACACGCTGAAATAGCGCCTCGTTGCCGTCGATCGACTTGAGCACCTTGATGGCGCCCGCATCGATCACCGGCAATTCATTGGTCATGGCGGCCGTGTCCGCGGCAACCGATCCGGCTCGTCGCATCAGATTGGCTTAACCAAAAAAAGTTAAGAATCGCCTGCCGCCGCCCGTCTAACCGGCCGTTAACAGGCACAGTCCCAGATTGCAGCCAAGGGCATCAGGAAGGCCGATGACTAGCTTGGACGAGGCAAATGGCGCCGTGGCGGCGGCGCGCCGGCGGGTATTCGTCGTGGACGATGACCCGCTCATGCGCGAGGTCATGGTCGCGGTGTTTGCCGACGCCGGCCATGACGTGACCAACGCCGAGAACGGCGAGGACGCCTGCAAAATCGCCGCGCAACAGGATTTCGATCTAGCGGTGATCGACCTGAGCATGCCCAAGCTCGACGGCTTCGGTCTGCTGAAATATCTGCGGCAACATCCGAGGAGCGCCAATCTGCCCGTCATCGTGGCGACCTCGACGGACGATTCGCAATCGATCGAACACGCCTACCGGCTCGGCGCTTCGTCATTCGTCACCAAACCGATCAGCTGGCCGCTATTCATTCAGCACGCGCAGTTCGTGGCCAGAAACGGCGAAATCGAGCGCGAGCTGCGCCGCGCCAAGGCGGAGGCCGTCGCCCTGGTGAAGATGAAGAACGGCCTGTTCCGGGTCATGAGCCACGAATTGAAGACGCCGCTCACCGCGCTGATCGGCCTCACCGGCGTGCTGGCTGGCTCGCTGAAGGGCAGGATCGAAGACATCGAGTCCGAACAGCTCGATCATGTCGTCGATGCCGCACAGAGGTTGAACGGCATGGTCACCGACATCATCCTGCTGTCGAAGGCGATGGCCGGTCCGGGGCGCCTGACGGTGGCCACCACCGATGTGGCCGCCCTGCTCGACGACGGAATTGTCGGACTGAAAGCCAAGGCCAAACAGCGGAATGTGACGATCAAGGCGCGCGTCATGGCGCCCGGATTGACGGTCGACTGCGATGCGCAACTGCTGCGCCAGGCCATCAAGAAACTCGTGGACAACGCGGTCAAATTTTCTCCCGCCGGCGGCAACGTGGAAATCTGGGCGGAAGCCGGCGGCGACGGCTGGCTGTCGATTGCAGTGCGCGACAACGGCCCCGGCCTGTCGCCGGCACGCCTCGAGGAGTGTCTCATGCCCTTTGTGCAAAGCGACATGAGCTATGGCCGGCCGGTCGAAGGCCTCGGCCTCGGTCTGCCGATCGCCAAGGCGATCACCGAAGCCCATGGCGGCGAACTCGTCTGCAAGTCAGTACCGGGCGAGGGCATGGTGGCGGCGATCCGGCTGCCGGTACGGGGGACGCGGGTTTCGGACGCCGCCTGACACCCTTGACGAAACCCGCCCCCCTTGCTTGGTTCGCAGCCGCCAGGGAGGGCATTCATGAAGATCGTTCACAGCGACGAGCACCGGGCGCATTTCGCGCAGGGCGAAATCTACGGCGGCGAGTTCGTGACACCCTTCGAGCGGCCGTCGCGCGTCGAATACATCCTGCGCGAATTGAAGAAGCGGAAGATGACGGATATCGTGGCGCCGGGCCCGCTCGACATGCGCCAGGTGCGCAAGGTGCATGACAAGGGCTTTCTCGCCTTCCTCGAAACCGCCTGGAGCGAATGGCTGAAGGCCGGCTATCGCGGCGAGATCGTGGCGACCGTGTTTCCGGCGCGTTCCATGCGGCAGCGCTGCCCCAGGCAGATCGACGGCAAGGTCGGCTATTACACCCACTCGGTTGAAACCTGCATCACGGCGGGAACCTGGGAGGCGGCGCGCGCCTCGGCGGCGGTGGCGCTGACGGGTCAGAAGATCGTGGCGTCGGGAGCCCGCGCGGCCTTCGCGCTGTGCCGCCCGCCGGGGCACCACGCCCATGACGATCTCTATGGCGGCTACTGCTTCCTCAATAATGCGGCGATCGCGGCGCAGGCCTTCCGTGACGGGGGTGCCGCGCGGGTCGCCATACTCGATGTCGATTTCCACCACGGTAACGGCACGCAGGACATTTTCTACACGCGCCGGGACGTGCTGTTCTGCTCGCTGCACGGCGCACCGGAGCAGATCTATCCTTTCTTCCTCGGCTACAAGGACGAAACCGGCGCGGGCGCGGGCGAAGGTTACAATTTCAACTACCCCATGCCGCCCGGCACCGGCTTCGACGTCTGGGGCCGGGCGCTTGACGCCGCCTGCCGCAGGATCAAAGCCTATAAGCCCGACGTACTGCTCGTGTCGCTCGGCGTCGACGCCTTCAAGGACGATCCGATCAGCTTCTTCAAGCTGACCTCGGCGGATTTCACGACCTGTGGCGCACGGATCGCCAAGTTGAAACTGCCGACGCTGTTCGTCATGGAAGGCGGCTATGCCATCGAGGCCATCGGCATCAATACGGTGAACGTGCTGGAGGGGTTTCTCAATGGTTGAGGCGGTAGCGCTCAGGCTTGCGCCTGCAGTTTTCGTTCGATGCGCCAATCGTAGTAAAGACGGCCGAAAACGCCGGCGAGAACGATCGAGCCGCCGATGAAAGTCTCGGTCGCCGGCACTTCGCCGACACCGGCCCACGCCCAGAGACCGCCAATCGGGGCTTCGAGCGTGCCGATCAGGGCGGATAGCGTTGCAGGAATGAGCGCCGAACCTATTACGTAGAGCATCAGGCCGAGGGTCATGGGCACGAGTCCGAATCCGGCGGCGACAAGATAGTCGCGCGGTGTCAGATCGAACAGATGCTGCGCAAAAGGCAGGGCAATGAGCATGCTCACCAGGGTTGATAGGACAGCGACGGGGAGCATTTCGATGTGGCGGCTGCGACGGATCGTTACCGTCAACAGGGCCATGGCGATGGTGGCGAGGAGGGCGAGCATGTCGCCGAGGCGCGGGCCGCCGGCCGATGGGCCCAACATGATGACGATGCCGGCAAGGGCGACCGCGCTGGCGGTCAACGTCGGAAGCGAAGGCCGCTCACGCAGCCACACCCACGCGACAGCCGCGGTGACGAAGGGCATTGCCGCGTAGATGGTCATGGCATTGGCGACGCTGGTGTTCTGGAAGGCGGGCACGAACAGGGTGATGGTCGCGGTCGAACACAGGGTGACGAAGGCGCCGGGCAATCCCAAATCGCGGATCATCGAGAGCGTGCTCCAGCCAAAGCGCCACAGCACGAACGCGCCGAAGAACAGCGTTCCGAATACGCCGCGCCAGAAGACGATCGTCCATGGATCGAAGGGCAGCAGCCGCACGAAAAGCCCGCCCGATCCCCAGGCGATGGTCGAGATCAGAATGAGCAGGATACCGAGCCGGTGCTGGCTTGCTTGTCTTGCGGCTGAAGAGGCGCGCAACTCCACGGCATTGTTTGGCACAGGACCTCATTCCGGCAAAATGTTCTGATTCATCCGGAAGAGATTATCCGGGTCGTATTTGCGCTTGATCTTTGCCAGCCGCTCATAAGCCTTGGCGCCGAAGGCATCGCGCACCAGATTAGCACCCTCGCCATGGCCGGGGAAGTTCAGGTAGAGTCTCCCGGTGGAGTAGCGCTGCATGTCCTGCCAGAAGCCGCGGACCCAACCCATATTGGCGTCGTCGTCGGCGGGACTGGACCAGATCGCATCGAGGCTCAACATAAAGGGCATGGAGCGGTCGCCGAAGGCGGTGGCATCGGCGGCGACGCGCTGGACGGCGCCGCCGAATTTCCAGATCGAGGCGAAGGTCATCTCCGACGGGCGCTTGGCGAGGCGCGAAGTGATTTCCGCAATAATCTTGTCATCGAGTCCCTTCAGGTAGGTCGATTTCCAGTAGCAACGGTCACGGCCCTTGGGAAAAAGTGCATCGTAGAGTGACTGGATAGTGCGATAGGGCATGCGGCCGCTGAAATCGACGAGCGGCTCGCCGAAGCGGCGCAAGGGTTCCACGATGCGTTCGCCTTCATCGGCGGGACCATCATAGACATGCGCCAGCGCCACAACGCGGCGGCCCCAGGCGTGTGCGGGGATGGAAGGATCCTGCGGTATTGTTGAGAATTCGGCCAGGCCGCTCAATCTGTCCGGCGCCGTCTTCATGAAGTCGCGCCAGAGAGGGATAATCTCGTTGGCACGTTCTTCCGGGTAAGCTGGTCCGCAAAACATCAGTTCGGGTTCGATCGGATGCAATCTGAATTCAAAACTCACCACCACGCCGAAATTGCCGCCACCGCCACGCATAGCCCACAGAAGATCGGGATTCTCCGCTTCACTGGTGTGGATGAGCCTGCCGTCGGCGGTAACGACATCGGCGGCCATCAAGTTGTCGCAGCTGAGTCCATGGGTGCCGCGCAGCCAGCCGATGCCGCCGGAGAGCGTGAGCCCCGCAACACCCGTGGCCGAAATGAGACCGCCGGGTGTGGCGCGGCCGAAAGGCGTGGTGGCCGCGTCGACATCGCCCCACATTGCACCACCTTCAACAATGGCGCGATCAAGCCCAGGTTGCAGCCGCACACCGTTCATCGGTGACATATCAATCATCAGGCCGCCTTCGCACACGGCATAACCTGCAACATTGTGGCCGCCCGAGCGGACAGCGATGGTGAGGGCGTGTTGGCGGCCGAAGTTGACCGATAGGGCGACATCGGCCGCGTTCCGGCAGCGCACGATCAGCGCCGGACGGCGATCGATCATGGCGTTCCAGACGACTCTTGTGGCGTCGTAGGATGGGTTCGACGGGTCAAGGACCTCGCCGCGCAGTTGGGCACGGAATGCGTCAACTTCTGTCATGGTGGGGCGCCGAACTGTGTCGTCTGCCATAATCCAATCCTCCAGCTTGCAGGCGAAAGACTAGTGGAGATCGCCCAAGAGGACTAAAGTCGAAAATGCTGGAAAACGGTCATTTCTGCCATGGTGGAACGGGACGGCCCTTTGAACGTAGCAATTCTCGCGGTGCCGGAAGCTACGGCTTCGACAGTCTATGGCATGTTTGACCTGTTTTCTTCGCCGGGGCGCGACTTTCAATTTATCACCAGGGGAGTGGCGGGCGAACCGCGCATGCATCCCTATCTCGTGGCGCGCAATCGCGATGGATTTGCCGCGGCAAATGGCATCTGGATCAGGCCCCACCATGATTTCTCCGATTGCCCGCGTCCAGACATCGTCTGCATCCCGGATTTCTACGTCAATCCGGGCGATAGCGTTTCCGGACTCTATGATGCTGAAGCCGCTTGGCTAAAGCAGGTTCACAACGGGGGCTCAATGCTGGCAAGCGCCTGCTCGGGCGCGGTGCTGTTGGGTGAAGCGGGCCTACTGACCAATTGCGACGCCACGATTCATTGGGGCTATGTTGCCACGCTCACCAACAACTATCCGGGCGTCACAGTAAAGCTGCACCAATCTTTGGTGTTGAGCGGCGAGGCTCAGCGCATCGTCATGGCCGGCTGCGGCTCCAGCTGGCAGGACCTGGCACTCTACCTCATCGCGCGCCATGTCGGCCTCAAGGAGGCAATCGAGGTCGCAAAAGTCTATATGCTGCAATGGCACGATCTTGGTCAGCGGCCCTTCGCATCGTTGATGTCATTCCGCCAGACGAGTGATGCCATCATCAACAGATGCCAGGAGTGGGTGGCGCAGAATTACC
>JANMQB010000591.1:0-1622 GCA_031370155.1 Hyphomicrobiales bacterium
CCGATCTTGACCGTCTCGCCGGGCATAAGCCGCGCCGGCAGCGCCGCAAGCTTGCTGCTTGGCTTGAGTTCGCCATGCGGCCTGACCGCGACACGGTCCTTGCAGCGGGGATAGGCTTTGAGGAAAATCGCCGCACTCGCCGCCGAAAAGGCGGTGATCTCGTCTGCCGCCGCGAGCGCCTTCGACCAGGCCGCGCGCCATTCTCCCCGGTCCGAAATGCCCGCCGCATGATGGGCGTGGGCATTGGTTGGAAGGCAACGCGCGCAGGTGCCAAGATCGGGCACGCCGCAATAGCGCCCCTCGCGGTCGAGCAAATTGTAGGACGGGCACACCGGATAGTAGTCGTGCAGGCAGATGCTGAGCCGGTTGCCATGGCGCCGGGCGCGGTCCGCCAGATAGTCGAGCCATTGGGCCGGCCGCGCCGTCCCCACCGCGCTGTTGAGCACCCAGTGGATGCGGGCGCCCTCCGGCACCAGGGCGTCGAAGTGATCCCATGCCGGAATGCGGAAGCCATAATCGTTGCCGCCGTGCCGGAACGAAATCGCGACACTTTCTTTTTCTTCTTTTTCTTCCGCCGCGCCTGTGACCAGCGCCGAAGCAGCCCGGCGTTCGGCCCGCGCCGCGATTCGCCGCTCGCGGTAGACATTGGCGCCGCCGCCCATGTCGTGGTCGACAATGATTTCGAAATCGCTTCCCGCCTCGTGGGCGAGGATGCGGAACAAGAGCATGGCCCGGAGCGCCCGGCTGGGGTCGGCGGCGAAGAAGCGCTGCACATCCGCATGGTAATTGCCATGCCGCGCCTTCAGCAGCCGCAGGTTCCGGGTGATCAGCGCCTGGCGCTCGGCGCCGCCGAAGGAGCCGCAATGGGCGTGCAGAAATTAATGTTGGGGCGCCTTGAGGTGGCGTCCGCCGGCCGCGATCGCCCGCTGGCACCAGTCGTTTTCCTCGCCATAGCCGCGCCCGAACGTTTCGGCGTCGAAGTGCCCGACCGCATCGATGAAGCGCCGGTTCATCGCCATGCAGAAGCCGACGCCGGTCGGCATGTTGAAATCCGCGCAGCCGCGGTCGAGGGCGCGGAAATGCCGGTCGACCCGGTCGAGCGGAATCTCGTCGAAGGGCGGATTGTCGGCATTGATCTTTGGGAAGCTGCAGATCGTCGCCGCATTGGAAAAGGGTGTGACCGAAGCGACGGAAGAATCCGCGAGGATTGGCGCCAGCAGCCGGTCGATCCAGGCGGGCGGCAGCCGCACGTCGCTGTTGAGCAGGATAACATGGCCCTTGGCCGCGGCGAGGCCGCGGTTGGCGGATACGACGAAGCCGCGGTTTTCGTCGTTGCGCAGGATGTCGATGCGCCCGGCGAATTCCTTATCCCGCGCCGCCGCCGCAAGAAGCCTGGCGATCTCCGGCTGGCGCGAGGCATCGTCGATGATGACCAGCCGGTGCGGCGCCGGCAGGCTGCGGCGCAGATCGTCGAGCAGCGCCTTGACGTGGCGGTGGCCGTTGTAAACCGGAACGACGACGGTCACGATGCAATCGGCGGGAAGTGCCACCGCCACCCGCGCCGCGAAACAGCGCTTGGCATCGATGGGGTCCTCTTCCGCCGCAACCCGGGTAACGTCGAG
>JANMQB010000438.1:0-2695 GCA_031370155.1 Hyphomicrobiales bacterium
GGCGGTGAAGAGTTCGTCGCTCACCGGATTGTAGGTAACCCCGGCGACGATCTCGCCTTTGCGTTCGAGCGCCACCGAGATCGCGAACAGCGGCACGGCGTGCATGAAATTGGTGGTGCCGTCGATGGGATCGATGATGAAGCGGTTATTGGGATCGGTGCCCTTCACCACGCCGGTCTCCTCGGTCAGGAAGCCGTAGCCGGGACGGGCCTTCACCAGTTCCTCGCGCAAGATCTTGTCACAGCGCATGTCTGCGGCGGTCACATAGTCGCCCGGGCCCTTCACCGAAACCTGCAGATTGGCAAGCTCGCCAAAGTCGCGCTGCACCCCGCGCGCCGCCTTGCGGACGGCGGCAATCATCACGGTCATAGCGGGGGAAGCGGCCACGGCGTTATCCCTGTCAGTCGGGTAAGGGGCGGGGGATAGCAAGTCCGGCGGGAGAAGGCTAGCCGCCAGTCTTTTCCGCCTGCGGCTTGAAGGCGGCGGCGCGGGCTTCGGCCTCGGCCTTCTGCTCGGGGTTGAGTTTCGCCAGCAGCGTGTCGAGCTCGGCATCGGGCCTGCCGCCCTTGGCCGCCAGCAGATTCCATTTCAGCGCTTCGACGGGATCGGCGGCAACACCGCGGCCGTAGGCATAGAGGCGGGCCACGCGGTTTTGCGCCACGACATTGCCGCGTCTGGCGGCAATCAGCATCCACTGGGCGCCGATCTTCTCGTCCTTCTCCACGCCTTCGCCGCGAAACACCAGCACGCCATAATCGAGGGCGGCATCGGTCAAGCCCTGCGCGGCGGCCTTGGCGAACCATTGGGCGGCGGCGATCTGGTTCTTGTCCACGCCATGGCCTTCGAGATAGAGGAGGCCGAGATTGTACTGGCCTTCGGCATGGCCGCGCATGGCCGCCTTGCGAAACCATGTCACGGCTTCCGGCCAGTCCGGCTCTTTGCCGAAGGCGCCCGATGCCATGAGCCCCATGGTAACCTGGGCTTCGACATGGCCGCCTTCTGCCGCCTTGCGCAGCCAAGCGGCTCCCACTTCGGGATCGGCGGTGCCAAGGCTGCCTGCGAGATAAATCGACGCAAGAGCAAATTGCGCTGCCGTGTGGCCCTTCTCCGCGGCCTTTCGATACCATTCGGCCGCCTTGCCGAGATCGGCGGGAACGCCACGACCTGCCTGATAGATTGCTCCCAGCATCGACATGGCGCGGGCATCGCCCGCTTCGGCCAAGGGCTCGGCGATCTGGCGAGCGGTCTTGTAATCCTTGTCCTCGTAAAGGGCGGCCGCTTCCTCAAAGGAGGCGGCAATGCCGGGCGTTGCCGCGGCAAGGAAAGCGAACAAGGCGAGAGTGTGTTTCATGTAGCCAGGCGCTGCATCAGTGCGGCAACAATGCGGCGGGCTTCGGCGGGCGAATCCCACATGGCATCGGACGGCCGGATGAAGTCGGGATTCTGCGGCAGCAATATGTCGAGGCCGCCGGACTCCACGGGATCTAATGCGACAGCGGGGATTTCAAAGAGATCGGTCCACCAGCCGAGGATCGGCTCGCCGCCTGACGCCCGCAGGTTCTGGGCGAAGGCGATGTAATCGGCGCCGGCTTCGGCCGCTTCCATGGCGAAATGGCGCGAAGCTCCGGCAAAGGCGCCGAGGATGCGGTCCTTGCCGATCGCCGCACGGGCCTCGGCGACTGACTGCTCGGTCGCATCGATATGGATGCCGTCGCAGCCGAGCCGCGCGGCATTGCGCGGATCGCCTGTGGTCAGAACGGCAACGCTCTTGGCTTGGGCAATAGGTGCGATCTCCTTCGCCAGGGATGGCGGCACGAGGAGGCTTGCCACGTCGCCGGCCGCGCAGGCCGCCGCGAGACAATCCGCGAGAGTTGCCGCGGGTAATTCCGGCGCGACAAGAAACAGCCGCGGGCTCAGGCGGCCTTCTCCAGCGACGGAGCCCATTTGCCGGCGGCGGCGAGCGCATTCATCCTGGCGCGATGGCTGAAAGCGCGCTGGCCGGCCGCCACATTCTCGGATTTGCCGCCCCAGGCCTTCAGCGCATCGGCCTGCAGGGCGCGGCCATAGGAGAAGGTGAGCCTCCAGGGGTGTGGCCCCGCGGCATTCATCAGATGCAGGTGCGCGGTCGCGTCCTCGCCCGACTGGCCGCCGGAGAGGAAGGCGATGCCCGGAACCGCGGCAGGCACGCAACGCCTGAGCACCTTCACCGTCTTGTCGGCAACTTCCTCGCGCGATGCCTGGGTCGCGCATTTCTTGCCTGAGATCACCATGTTCGGCTTGAGGATGATGCCCTCGAGCCGCACACCGGCATAATAGAGTTCCTGGAACTGTTCCTTGAGCGTCCATTCGGTGATTTCGGCACAGGTGTCGATGTCGTGATCGCCGTCCATCAGCACTTCCGGCTCGACCATCGGCACGATGCCGCCCGCCTGGCAGATCGCCGCATAGCGGGCGAGCGCATGGGCATTGGCGTGAATGGCATTGTGGGAAGGCTGGTTGGGGCCGATGTCGATCACCGCCCGCCACTTGGCGAACTGCGCGCCCAGCTTGGCGTATTCGGCGACGCGGGAAGCCAGGCCGTCGAGGCCTTCGGTGACGGTTTCGTTGTTCGCCAGCGCCAGCGGCTTGGCGCCGGTGTCGAGTTTGATGCCGGGAACCGCGCCCGATGCCTTGATGATGTCGACCAGCGGGGTAC
>JANMQB010000449.1:0-3752 GCA_031370155.1 Hyphomicrobiales bacterium
ATCGCCTCGTCGGCGAACAGCCGCTGCACGGCTTCCAGAGTCAGCGAGGCGATAATCGGGCGACCGGATTGCATCGCCATTGATAACTCAGACTAACGACTGCGTCACGCGGGCAGCGGCTCGCCGTTCCTGAGTTTATCCAGCGCCGTTTTCGCCCTGTCGCGGTGGGCCGGCGTCATGTGAGTGCGGATCAGGCTGATGGCGGTGAACAGCACCGCCATATCGTCGGTGAAGCCCAGCCCCAGGATGAAGTCGGGGAGCGCGTCGATAGGGAAAATGAAATAGGCAAGGGCCGCAAGGAGAATGCCCCTCACCTGCACGGGCGTTGCCGGATCGAAGGCGCAGTAATAGGCGGCGATGGCGTCCTCGGCGAAGGGAACCCGCGCCAGAACCCGGGCAAGCTTCGGCCAGAAGCCCTGCTTCACGGTCTGTTCATGGCGGATTGGAACCATTGGGCGTATCTGGTGTCCGCCGCCGCCGCCGTCAAGATCAGCGGCTCATGTACCACAGGCCCGCCATCATGATGAGGATGGCAAGAAATTGCAGGACGACGCGCCAGCGCATCAGGGTCTGCGAGCGGTTGGCGGAACCGCCGCGCAGCATGTTCCAGAGGCCGAGCAGCAGCACCACGGCGACGGCGCCCACCGACAGCGGCACGAGATAATCGAATATATTCATTGGTCGGAGGCCTTTTGCACAAGCCGGTCGAGCATGCGTTGCGGCAGCAAGCGGCGGGCCCAGGCCATCAGATAGGTGGGTGTGGTCACATAGTAACGGGCCCGCGGGCGCGGGCTCTCCAGCGCCTGCAGGAGCTTTTCGAAGACCGCCTCGGGCGGCAGCTTGAAGCGAGTGGTGCCGCCTCGGCCCAGCCTTGCGCGCTGGCGGGCATAGGCGTCCCGGTAGTGCGAGGCCCTTTCGTCGATATTGCGGTCGAATGCCTCAAGCGCATGTTCGGCGAAGCGGGTGGCGATCGGCCCCGGCTCGATCAGCACCACATGGATGTTGCTGCCCGCAAGTTCCATCCGCAGCGTATCCGACAGCGCTTCGATGGCGAATTTCGAGGCATTGTAGGCGCCGCGCCATTTCATCGCCACGAGGCCGAGAACCGACGAACAATTGACGATGCGCCCGCCGCCATTGGCGCGCAGCATGGGCAGACAGGCGCGGGTCAATTGGTGCCAGCCGAAGACATTGGCGGCAAACTGCGCCTCCAGCACGGCGCGGCTCACATCCTCGACCGCCCCCGGCTGGCCATAGGCGCCATTGTTGAAGAGCGCGTCGAGCCTGCCGCCGCTGCGCTTCGCCACTTCCGCCGCGCAGGCCGCGACCGACTTCGCTTCGGCATAATCGAGATAGAGCGCCTCGAGGCCCTCGGCTTCGAGCCTTTTTAGATCCTGGTCCTGGCGCGCCGTTGCGAAGACGCGCCAGCCGCGCGCCTTCAGGCCTTTGGCGCTAGTCAAGCCTATGCCCGACGAACATCCGGTGATGAGAATGGCGCGCCCGCTCAATTGCCACCTTCGAGGAGGCGCCTGGCAATCACCTGGGCCTGGATTTCGGCGGCGCCTTCGAAAATATTGAGAATGCGGGCATCGCACAGAACCCGCGAAATCTCGAACTCAAGCGCGAAGCCGTTGCCGCCGTGAATCTGCAGGGCGTTGTCGGCGGCGGCCCAGGCGACGCGCGCCGCCAGCAGTTTCGCCATGCCGGCTTCGAGGTCGCAGCGCCGTCCCGCATCCTTCTCGCGGGCGGCGAAGAAAGTGAGCTGGCGGGCCGCCATGATTTCCGCCGCCATCAGCGCCAGCTTGTCGGCGATGCGCGGAAAATTGACGATCGGCTTGCCGAACTGCTCGCGGTCTCTCGCATATTTCAGACCGAGATCGAGAGCGTTCTGAGCGACTCCCACGGCGCGGGCCGCCGTCTGGATGCGGGCCGATTCGAAGGTCTGCATCAGTTGTTTGAAGCCCTGGCCCTCGGCGCTGCCCAGAAGGTTTTCCGCCTTGACCGCGAAATTCTCGAAACGGATTTCATATTCCTTCATGCCGCGATAGCCGAGCACTTCGATCTCGGAGCCCGACATGCCAGGGCATGGAAACGGATCGACATCGCGCCCACGCGGCTTCTCGGCGAGGAACATGGAGAGGCCGCGGTAGCCCGGCTCGCTTGCATCGGTGCGGGCGAGAAGCGTCATTAGATCGGCGCGCACCGGGTGGGTGATCCAGGTCTTGTTGCCGGTTACCTTGTAATGATCGCCGTCGCGCACGGCGCGGGTGCGCAGCGCGCCGAGATCGGAACCGGTATTGGGTTCGGTGAAGACCGCGGTGGGGAGAATTTCGCCCGAGGCGATCTTCGGCAGCCACTTTTGTTTCTGCGCCTGCGTGCCGCCATTGAGGATCAGTTCGCAGGCGATTTCGGCGCGGGTGCCGAGCGAGCCCACGGCGATCCAGCCCCGCGACAGTTCCTCGGAGACGACGCACATCGTCTGCTTCGGCAGCCCCATGCCGCCGTAGTCTTCCGGCAGCGTCAGCGCGAAGACGCCGAGATCGGCGAGCTTTTTGACGATCTCCATCGGCACATATTCATTGCGGCGGTGCCAGTCATGAGCATGGGGTGCTACTTCGGCGGCGACGAAGCGGCGTATCGTGTCCTGCATTTCGGCGAGCGTGGGATCGAGCCCGGCATCGCCGAAATTCTCACCAGCTACGATCAGCTCGACGAGCCGGGCGCGGGCCTCCGCCGTGTTGCCAGTGTCGAAAAGTTTTGCAGCGATGACCGGTGCGAGATCGGTGCGGCTCAGGCCGAGATCGGAGCCCCTCACGAATTCCGCCTGGTTCATCGGAATGCCGCCGGCAATCTGGTTCAGATATTCGCCGGCGGCGATCCGCACGATCAGGCTTTCGGTCTCGCCCAGCCGGCCTTGCGCTGCGAGCCTTGCCGCATAAGCGCCAAGCTCCCGCAATGTCGTGGCATAGGTGGCAAGCCAGGCAAGCCCATGGGCGGCATGCTGGTCGCGGTCGAGGGCCTCCGCCGAAAGCTTGCCGCCGGTTGCCAGGCGCTCGGCGAGGCTGAGCCTCGCCTTGGCGAACAGGGTTTCGGCGGCGCGGGCCGCCTCATCCACCAGTTCGGCCAAGCCCGCCGCTGCCACAGTCCATTCCATTGCCGCCACGCTTTACCGCAGGACTTTTTGCACCGCAATATGAACCTCCGGGCAGGCAAGGGGCACTGCCGTAATTGGGCCGAATTCCTCAAGCAATTCGGCGCAATGGATTTTCCGGGATGGTGAGGTTATGGTTTCAAGCATGATTCCAATCTGGCAGCGGGGAGCGCTCGCGTTCCTCATGGCGATATTTTGCGGTGCGGCCGGGGCTTACGCCCAAGGCAACGAGCCCATACTGCTCGGCGAATCCGGCGAATGGGCGGCCTATACCTACAAGGCGGCCGACACCAAAGTCTGCTATGCCTCGTCGCGGCCGAAATCGAGCGAGCCCAAGTCCGCCAAGCGCGACCCTATCTTCTTTCTCGTCACCCACATGCCGGGCCGCAAGGTCAGGGGCGAAATCTCGACGATCATCGGCTATCCGTTCAAGAAGGAAACCAGCGCCGAACTGACCATCGATGAGGCCAATTTCACGCTGTTCACCAATGCCGATGGCGCCTGGGCCGATACGCCGGCCACCGAAAAGCAGATCGTCGCAGCGATGAAGGCGGGAACCGTCCTCAAGCTGAAGGGCACGTCGTGGCGCGGCACGCAGACC
>JANMQB010000454.1:0-3582 GCA_031370155.1 Hyphomicrobiales bacterium
CGGTCCACGGGCCGATATAGCCGCCGCTGCCGAGACGCCCCGTTTTCTGTTCAAATTCGTGTTCACGATCGCCTTTACCGTGAGCGCATTCGGCCTTGCCCACGCGCTGGCGTGCCCGGGCGAGGGCTGGCGCAAGTCGATACCGTATCTCGCGGCCCCGCCAGCACTCATCGCCTTGGCGGTCATTGCTGAGCTCTTTCTTGTGCCGCGGGACATGTGGGCGGCCAAGTTGTTCGGTACGAACAGCGTGGTCTGCCTGACCTATATAACGCTGATTGGCATCGGCCCACTCGCCATCTTCCTGCGGGCCCTGCGTCACGGTGCGCCGACGAGACCAACCTTTGCAGGCGCGGTCGCGGGACTGCTTGCAGGTGCCATCGCGGCCACCTTTTACGCCGCCCAATGCACGGACGACTCGCCGCTTTTCGTCGCCACCTGGTACACAATCGCCATCGCCGGGCTTGCCATCCTTGGAGCCGCCGGCGCCAGCCGGTTTGCCCGCTGGTAACCTCGACCAAGCGACACAGCTGCTCGTCCGAAGCATTCATTGAAATGGATGCAACGAAGCTCACCTTCGCGGATGCGAGTTTCGATGTCGCGGTCGCCATGTATGTCGGGTTTCGCCGACGTGCTCGGCTGGCGGCCGGAATTCCCCGTCGAGACGCTGCTCGCCGATCCCCGCCTCAAGCTCATAGACCAGCGGCCGGTGCGGCCCTTCGGCTTCTTCACGCTGCTGGAGTTCGAGCGGGTGGGGTGAGATGCGGTGGTGGATCAATTTGAATTTCCGCTTTGGGCCGTAAGCGGCTGCCGGCTTGAGCCTGATTGGCGCCTACCCTCCGGCCAGCGGGTGTGCTCCGGGAGGGCGAGCTATTAGAGGGGCTTGCGCCGGCCGCAAGCATTGCTGGCAGTTTACAACCGGGACCGCCGCTGAGCCGGACCCTGCGCAAGCGCGAGAAGCAGGGCTTGCCGCAGATCGGCGTCGGTGTACGGTTTCTGCAAGACAACGGCGTTGCTGAAGCCTTGCATAAAATCGGACTGTGCAAGGCCGGATGCCAGGACGAAGGGCGTGCCGCGAGCGGCAAGCACTTCGACAACAGGTTCGATATTTCCGTCGGCGAGCTTTCCGTCAAGCACGGCGACATCGAAGGGGTGGCTCGCGACAAACGCGAGAGCTTCCGTCACCCGCGTGGCGGTGCCAACCACCTTACATCCCAGTTCGCCCAAAACGTCTTCGAGAGCCAACAAGAGCATAACTTCGTCTTCGGCTATAAAGACGCGCGCACCCGAGAGGGCTGTTGGCGGTTCCGGTGGCAGCCGGTCTTGTTGAGGCCGCTCTTTTGCTGTCCGGCAATCTCGTTGGCTATTCATGACAACCTCCTGTACGCCTGTTGCCGATCGATAACACGGATTGTCCCTTGCGTTGGGTCCAAATGGCGACGGGCCGGCAGGCAAAGGTTTAGGAAAAAACAAGATGCATAAATCCATTGGCGGCATTGCCCACATGTTCCGGGATTTCCGCCCACTCATCCGTTCTCGTCTTCCAGAAATCGCTGCCGTGGTTCTTCTTGCAATGGTCGGCATAATGGGGTGGCTCATTTGGGAGTACAATCGGACGGTTGAGTTATTGCAGCGCACCGTCGATGTCGAGACGAGCATTTTGGAGGTGTTTTCTAACGTGCAAGACGCGGAGTCGGGCAACCGTGGCTATATACTTACCGGTGACGAACTCTTCCTGCAGCACTACAGCCAGTCGGTGCTAAAGATCGAGGGCGATGTGGTTAAATTACAACGCCTCTTGGCTGACAATCCCGAGCAACTACGCACGCTCGGCAACCTGAAACTCGCAATTGAAGAGCGTTTTTCCGAATTGAAGCAGAGCATCGATGTGCGGCGCACAGCGGGCATCGACGCTGCAATTGCATCCATCCGGGAGGGCAGCGGTCGCGAGGCCATGGAAACGGTTCGTGCCACGGTTTCTCAATTGGAAGCGACCGAGAACAAATTACACCTCAGCCGGATTGCAAACGTGCGGCTGGTAACTATAGCCGGATTGGCTGCCGCGGGCCTCGCCCTCGTCGTAGTTATTAGTTCCATGGCCGCGTGGATTTGGAACACGCGCCGTGAAGCTCGCGAGCTACTGGCAACGATAGCTGAACGGGAACAAAATGAGGATCAGATCCGCCAGATGCAAAAGATCGAGGCGGTGGGCCAGCTGTCGGGCGGTCTTGCGCACGACCTCAACAACATGCTTGCTGTCGTCATCAGCGGCCTCAACCTTATAGAAAAGCGTCTCGCGGCAGGTGACACGAATGTGCAGCGGTTCACTAGTGCGGCAATGGACGGTGCAACCCGCGCCGCAACACTGACAAACCGGCTGATGGTATTCTCCCGGCAACTGCCACTCGCCCCGCAGCCGATCGACGTCAATCGGCTGGTCGGCGGCATGTTGGAGCTCTTGCAACGAACCTTGGGCGAGACAACAAAAACCAAAACCGTGCTTGTTGCCGGCCTGTGGTCCACCAACGCAGACGCAGGGCAGCTCGAAAACGCAATCTTGAACCTAGCCGTCAATGCGCGCGACGCGATGCCAGGGGGCGGCAATCTGACCTTCGAGACGACGAACTGCGACGTCGGCGATACCGACTCTCTTCGGTACGATATGCCCGCAGGCCAATACGTCTCGATCGCGGTGACCGATACGGGTGAAGGAATGACACCGGAAGTCGCCACCAGGGCGTTTGAACCCTTTTTCACGACCAAGGGCGTTGGCAAGGGTACTGGGCTTGGACTGTCGCAGGTGTATGGATTCATCAAGCAATCCGGCGGTCATATCAAAATCTACTCAGAGCCGGGACATGGCACGACGATCACGATGTACTTGCCGCGGCTGCGCGGTTCGGACCCTGAGCAAAAGACCCGAGTTACCAAGAAAGACGCTTTGTCCGACTTGAAGAAGGACAATTCCAGCCACATCATCCTTGTCGTGGAAGACGACACACGAGTGCGCGAGATGAGCGTCTCGTCACTGCGTGAATTGGGGTATACGGTCATCCATGCGAACGGCGCCGAAAGCGCCCTAGAAAAGCTCGACGCACATCCCGACATCACGATGCTTTTCACGGATATCGTCATGCCTGAAATCAACGGCCGCCAGTTGGCTGCCGAGGCCTTGCGGCGGCGGCCGGATATCAAGGTTCTTTACACAACCGGTTTCGCTCGCGATGCGATCGTCGATAGTGAGAAACTGGATGCCGGACTGCATCTCATCGCCAAACCGTTCACACTCGTGCAACTTGACGCGAAAGTGAGCGAGGTGCTCGCTGTTGGCACGGCGCGCTAGAGGCTGACGATTAGGTTATGCTCCGCGATTGTCCGCCTAGGGCCGATGCCGCCGGAAAAGTCGATCAGTTGCCCGGCTTCGGGTCAAAAGCGGAAATTCAAAGTGAACCGCTACCCGAGATTTGCCTTGCGCGCGCCCGCTCCCTATAGTCCGGCCTCTCGTGAGCAAGAGTGCGGGGTTTCTCCGGTAAAGCCGAAACTTCATCCCAATATCGACCGCGACCTGAAGAAGGCCATCGCCTG
>JANMQB010000459.1:0-3199 GCA_031370155.1 Hyphomicrobiales bacterium
GCCGGAGCCGCGCTATGTGATCTCCATGGGCTCCTGCGCCAATGGCGGCGGCTATTACCACTACTCCTATTCGGTGGTGCGCGGCTGCGACCGCATCGTGCCGGTCGATATCTACGTGCCCGGCTGCCCGCCCACCGCCGAGGCGCTGGTCTACGGCATTCTGCAACTGCAGAAGAAAATGCGCCGCACCGGCACCATCGAGCGCTGACCATGGCCGAAACCCTGAAAGAGCTGGGCGAGCACATCGCCGCCAAACTCGGGCCTGCGATCACGGGCTCGAAGCTAGCCTTCGGCGAGCTGACAATGGAGGCCAACGCCGCCGATATCGTGGCGGTGCTGACCTTCCTGCGCGACGATGCCGAATGCCGCTTCGTCTGCTTCATAGATATCTGCGGCGCCGATTATCCCGAGCGGGAGAAGCGCTTCGACGTCGTCTATCATCTGCTGTCGCCCTACAAGAACCACCGCATCCGCGTTAAGGTCCAGGCCGACGAGGACTTGGCCGTGCCCAGCGTCATTTCCGTCTTTCCCGCCGCCAACTGGTACGAGCGCGAGACCTTCGATCTCTACGGCGTGCTGTTCTCCGGCCACCCCGACCTGCGCCGCATCTTGACCGATTACGGCTTTGCCGGACATCCGCTGCGCAAGGATTTTCCGCTGACGGGTCATGTCGAGGTCCGTTACGACGATGAGGCGAAAAGGGTCGTGTATGAGCCGGTGAAACTCGAACAGGAATTTAGAAACTTCGATTACCTGAGTCCGTGGGAGGGAACGGAATACGTGCTGCCGGGCGATGAAAAGGCGAAGCAATGACTGAAGCCGCCGTCCGCAATTTCACCATCAATTTCGGCCCGCAGCATCCCGCCGCGCACGGCGTCTTACGCCTGGTGCTCGATCTCGACGGCGAAGTCGTCACCCGCGTCGATCCGCATATCGGGCTCTTGCATCGCGGCACCGAGAAGCTGATCGAATACAAAACCTACCTGCAGGCAATACCCTATTTCGACCGCCTCGATTATGTGGCGCCGATGAACCAGGAGCATGCCTTCGCCTTGGCGGTCGAGAAACTCTTGGGCCTTGCCGTGCCGCGGCGCGGGCAATTAATCCGGGTTCTCTATTCCGAGATTGGCAGGCTTCTGTCGCATCTCCTGAACGTCACCACGCAGGCGATGGATGTGGGCGCCTTGACCCCGCCGCTGTGGGGCTTCGAGGAACGCGAGAAGCTGATGGTCTTCTACGAGCGCGCCTCGGGCTCGCGCATGCATGCGGCCTACTTCCGCCCCGGCGGCGTGCATCAGGACCTGCCGCAAAAACTCATCGACGACATCGGCCATTTCTGCGACACGCACCCCAAGGTACTCGACGACATCGAGGGCCTGCTCACCGAGAACCGCATCTTCAAGCAGCGCAATGTCGATATCGGCGTCGTCTCGCTGGCCGATTGCTTCGCTTGGGGCTTCTCCGGCACCATGGTGCGCGGCTCCGGCGCCGCCTGGGATCTGCGCAAGAGCCAGCCATATGAATGCTACGGCGAGCTCGACTTCGACATTCCGGTCGGCAAGAACGGCGACAATTACGACCGCTACCTGATCCGCGTCGAGGAAATGCGCCAGGCGGTCAAGATCATGAAGCAATGCGTCGAGAGGCTTTCGGGCTCGCAAGGGCAGGGGCCGGTGTCCACGCCGGACGGCAAGGTGGTGCCGCCGTCGCGGGCCGAGATGAAGCGCTCCATGGAGGCGCTGATCCATCACTTCAAGCTCTACACCGAGGGCTACAAGGTTCCGGCGGGCGAGGTCTATGCCGCCGTCGAGGCGCCCAAGGGCGAGTTCGGCGTCTATTTGGTGTCGGACGGTACGAACCGGCCCTACCGCTGCAAGCTCCGCGCTCCCGGCTTCGCCCATCTGCAGGCCATGGATTTCATGTGCCGCGGCCACATGCTGGCCGACGTCTCCGCCGTACTCGGCTCGCTCGATATCGTGTTTGGCGAGGTGGACCGGTGAGTGTGCGGCGTCTCGATCCCGTTCAGCCCGAAAGCTTTGCCTTCAGCCGCGACAATCTCGCCTGGGCCAAGGCGACCATCAGGAAATATCCGGACGGCAAGCAGGCATCCGCGGTGCTTCCGCTGCTGTGGCGCGCCCACGAGCAGAACGACGGCTGGCTGTCGCGCCCCGCCATGGAACATGTGGCGAAGATGCTGGACATGGCCTTCATCCGGGTCCTGGAAGTCGCGACCTTCTACACCATGTTCCAGCTCTCGCCGGTGGGCAAGAAAGCGCACATACAAGTTTGTGGCACGACGCCTTGCATGCTGCGGGGCGCGGAGGACTTGAAGAAGATCTGCCAGCACAAGATCCATCACGATCCGCATCGTCTGTCCGCCGACGGCAATTTCTCCTGGGAGGAGGCCGAATGCCTCGGCGCCTGCGTCAACGCGCCGATGGTGCAGATTTTCAAGGATACCTATGAGGACCTGACGCCGGCGAGCTTCGAGAAGCTGATCGACGACATCGCGGCGGGCCGCGCAATTAAGCCCGGCCCGCAGGTCGACCGTCAGTTTTCCGCTCCCCAGGGCGGGCCGGCGACGCTCACCGACAAGTCGCTCTATGGCAGGGAGCGTACCTACAAGCGGGCGGAGGCCGCGGCGCCTCAACCTGTTCCGGCGGCACCCGCGCCCATCAAGCTTGCCGAACAAAGGCCGCAGCCGGCCCGCCCGTCCGCTGCCAAGAAAGCTCCGGCGAAGAGGACTGCAAGTCCCGCCGCGCCCAAAAAGCCGAAGATGTAACAGCAATGCAAAAGTTTGTGCTCCAACAATTTAGTTCCCTCACCCTGAGGTGCACCGCCGCAGGCGGGGCCTCGAAGGGTCTGTTCAGTTGGACTCGCGGCCCATGCTTCGAGGCTCGCCTTTGGCTCGCACCTCAGCATGAGGGAAGTTTTGAGAACGCATTTGCGATCCAGAAATCACGCCAACTCAATATCGTAATTTTCGATCACCGTGTTGGCGATGAGTTTTTCGCACATGGCTTTGACTTCGGACATTGCTTTCGCCTTGTCAGTTTCGGCGACGTCGATTTCAAAATACTTGCCCTGGCGCACGTGTTCGACGCCGCCGAATCCGAGGTGGCTAAGAGCGCCTTCGATGGCTTTGCCTTGCGGATCGAGCACGCCTTTTTTCAGGGTAACTTTAACTTTTGCCTTCATG
>JANMQB010000476.1:0-6785 GCA_031370155.1 Hyphomicrobiales bacterium
TGGTTCTACAACTGGCGTACTGGCGATATGTGGCGTACAAGAAGACAGCAACCCAGCAAGTATCACCGAAAAAACGAGCCCCACCACGTTAAAAATACTGTTCACCTTATGATATCCATTGTTAACCTTGCCCAACGAGTATCAGTAAAACTGACCCCGTAGGGCAATAACGTTACCAAGAGCCCGCGACTAAATGTCAGTACTTTTACGTTCATGATTAATGGCTTTCCCTTTGGTACACTTGTTTGAAGCAAATTTTTCAGGATAATACTATCAAAGTTATGATTATCTGATATATAAACTCAGGATTTTTCCTGATCCACCAATTTTCACGTATGGCATTTCAACGCTTGATATCAATTCGCAGGCATTACAGTTTTAGTCGATCGGCACTCGTTACTGAACTTTGAATCAGGAGAACAGGCATGCGTAATACTGAAAATTTGGCAGGTTCACCCACCTTGGGAAACTGGATTAATGCAATCAAGTTCAGTTTAAACTGCAGTCGCTTTAGTGTCATGGTTCCTTCGAGCTCGAATTCATCGCCGTCACCCATTCGATTCCGGAGCCCACCGCGCTGCTGATCGAAACCAGGCAGGGCCGCATCCTCCACTCCGGCGACTGGAAGATCGACCGCACGCCGGTTCTGGGCCCCGGCATGGATGAGAAGCGGTTGCGTGAAATCGGCGAGAGCGGCGTCGACGTGCTGGTCTGCGATTCGACCAATGTACTGCGCGAGGGTTTCTCACCCTCCGAATCCGATGTCGCGGCCACCATCATGAAGATCGTGCGCCAGGCCCGGGGCCGCGTCGCCGTCACCACTTTCGCCTCGCATGTCGACCGCATATCGAGTGCTGTCAAAGCCGCCCGCGCCACGGGGCGCGAAGTGGTCGTCGCCGGCCGTGCCATGCGCAACACCATCGAGGCGGCGCGGGCCTGCGGATTCCTGCGCGATGCCGGCGAATTCCTCGACGAGGAGGAGTTCGGCTATCTGCCGCCCGACAAGATCATGCTGCTCTGCACCGGCAGCCAGGGCGAGCCGCGCGCCGCCATCGCCCGCATCGCCGAGGATCAGCATCCGCATGTGGCGCTCGAACCCGGCGATCTGGTGATCTTTTCCTCCAGGACCATTCCCGGCAACGAGAAAGAGGTCTCCCTCGTCCACAATAATCTGGCGAAGCTCGATATCGATATCGTCACCTCCGACGATGCGCTGGTGCACACTTCCGGCCATCCGCGCCAGGAGGAACTGCGCACATTCTATGAGTGGCTGCGCCCCCGCGCCCTGGTTCCCATGCATGGCGAGCCGCGGCACCTCAGGGCGCAAGCGAAATTCGCGGCAAGCTGCGGCATCGCCGAAACGCTCATTCCTCTCGACGGCCATCTGGCCAGGCTCTGTCCGGCGCCGGTGCAGAATGTCGACGAGGCGCCCGCGGGCCGCCTGCATGTCGACGGCAAGCTGATCGTGCCGGCCGAGGACGGGCCCGCCAGGCAGCGCCGCAAGCTGTCATTTGCCGGCATCGTTTTCGTCAGCGTGGCGATCGATGCCAGGCTGCAATTGGTGGACGATCTGCAGCTGATCGGCGACGGCCTGCCCGCCGGACTCGAGGACGATCTGCTGGATGCGGCCGACGAGGCCTTCGCTTCGATGCCGAAGCCGCGCCGCAAGGACGACGAGCAGGTCGCCGAGACGCTTCGCACCTCGGTCCGCCGCGCCGCCGACCGCATCTGGGGCAAGAAGCCCATTGTGAAGGTGGCGGTGGTGAGGGTGTGATCGCCAGGCCCCTCCAACTTTTGTCATCCCCGGACTTGTTCGCTCGGAGGCTCGTCCAATTCATCCGGCGCGCTGAACCATGGGTTACCGGGACAAGCCCGAGAGGTAATGGATCACTTTGAATTTCCGCTTCTGACCTTAGTGGACTCTGACAAGCCAGCCGACGGTGTATTTATGTGCTCACGCCCTAATTCTCCTGGATCGTTTCGATGTAGCCCACCAGCGCGTTGATCCGCTCGCGGACGATCTCTTCCTGCGTCCCCTTGCGGGCACCGGAGGAGGCGGCCTCGTGCCTGAACCAATCCCCCCAGACCGGCATGTCGCGGGGCCCGTGGACCTTCACCTCAATGCGACCGTCGATTACGTCGATCATGCGCTCGCGCGGAAAAAATCCCGCGTTCTTCTTCCTGAGTTGCGTCAGATCGGCCGCCGTAATCGTGAGAAACTCCGCGACGGTTCCGTCACCCTTGCCGCCGACGCCGTGGCAAGCCGCGCAATAGGTGAGAAAGTCGGCACGGCCCAGTTCAACTTCGAGGCCGGCGGGCTGAGCGTCGCCCACTCCCGTCGTCGAATGGGCAAGGGCGCCTGGCGAGCCGGCCAGAAACGCCATCACGAGAACACGACTCATGGTCAGCTTCCGCATCATAAATTGCTCCTTGTCTTAACAAGAAGGATCGCGGTTCGGCCCCAAGACCTCCTTGATCGAAATCAACCAACGCAATCTTGGCCGTGAGTTCGCTAGGCTCATTTGTCGTGTGAGTGGTGGGTCGCCTTCTAACCCGGAGTGGCCCGGTGACCGCTGATCTCTTCAACAGACAAACGATAATAGACCGGTTCCAATGGCCGTGGTGTGCCGTGGAGAGTTGTCCTCGCAAAACCGGGTTCCCACCAAACTGGGCGTTGCTGCAGCAACTTGAAAGCTAACTCACAGGCCGCCCGTCCGTCCCCGGTTGCCGATAGCTCCTCATACCGCCCAAAGACGATGACACTGGTCCATTGCTGCGGACTCGCTATGTCATCCACTTGAACGCAAGCCAGGGGATTTGCGCGCAGCCATTCTATCTTTTGGCCGACCGTGGAAAAACTGTAGATGCAATGATCGTGATATGCAAAGTTGAATGGCGTGATGTAGGGCTGGGAAAGTTTCGCACAGGCTAGCCGGCCGAAATGGCTGCCGGCCAAGAAATCCAGACTGGCCTGTTTCGCAAGTTCCTCGATTTTCATGGCGTGTCTCCCCAAATTGTATCGCGTCGTTTCTCCTTTACGGTTTTGGCCGGCATGCCTTTATGCGATCCGAGCCTATTTGTCCTCGTCATCGTCCTGCAGAATGCGCCAGGCCGCACCTTCGAGATCGTCATATTGGCCGGAGCGCAAGGACCAGAGGAAGGCGGCAAGGCCGATGGCGCCGAGAAACAGGGCTACGGGAATCAAGATCAGAAGGCCGGTCATGCTGTCTGCCTCATTGGGTGGGCGGCGGGGCGTTCGTGCTCCGTGCCTGCTGCCACAGGCTTGCGCGAGAGGCCAAGACGGAGCGCATTGGCAACCACCATGATCGAAGACGTCGACATGGCGATGGCGGCGATGAGCGGTGAGACCAGCCCCAGCATGGCGAGGGGCACCGCCAAGAAATTGTAACCGATGGCGAGGGCGAAATTCTGCCTGGCGATGCGCTGCGACTTTGCCGCGACATCGAGGGCCAGCGTGACGGCGGCAAGCGAGTCGCCCATCCACACGGTTTGGGCGGCGGTGCGGCCGATATCGGAAGCACTCGCCGGCGCCATGGAGGTGAAGCCGGCGGCAAGCGCCGGCGCATCGTTGATGCCGTCGCCAACCATCAGGACTTTGCGACCGGCGCGGGCCAGCGCCTCGACATGGGCGAGCTTGGCCTGAGGCGTGGCACGGGCAATCGCATGATCGACGCCGAGCGTCTCCGCCAGGCGCTGCACCGCCGCTTCGCGGTCGCCGGAAAGAAGCTGCACATCGATGCCGCGCGCCTGGAGGGCGGCAATCGTTGCCGCCGCCTCGGGGCGCAGCCGATCCTGAAAGCGGAACAGGATGGCCTCTTTGGCGCCTTTCCTGAAAGCGAATTCCAGCAAGCCTTCGTCCTGTGTGGCCGCGCCCAGTCCGCACCAGGCGCGGTTGCCCAGACGCAATTCCGCGCTTCCCCAAGTTCCGGCAAGGCCGAAGCCGGGATGTTCGGAAATCGCATCGATCGCCGCGGGCCTGATGCCGCGGCGTTCCGCCTCGCGGAGCAGGGCGCGCGACAAAGGATGGCGGCTCGCCTGGGCGAGACCGGCGGCGAGCGCCAGTGTCTCCGCCGCAACCTGTCTGGGGGCCACGAGTTCGGGCTCGCCACGGGTGAGCGTGCCGGTCTTGTCGAAAATCGCCGTGTCGACGCTCGCGAGCTTTTCAAGTGCCGCGCCATCCTTGATCATGATTCCCGAACGGAACAACCGCCCCGAGGCCACCACCTGCACGGCGGGCACCGCAAGCCCAAGCGCGCAGGGGCAGGTGATGATCAAGACCGCGATTGCCGCCATCAGCGATGCGTGCCAGCCATTGCCGAGCAAGAGCCAGCCGGCGAGCGTCGCGGCGGCCAGCACATGCACGGCGGGCGAATAGAAGCGCGCCAGACGGTCGGCCAACCGGATGTAGCGCGACTGGCCCTGTTCCGCCGCCGCCATCAGCCGCACCAGCCCGGCCAGGAACGTGTCGGCACCGGCGGCGGTGATTTCGACGGTGAGCGGTCCAGTCACATTAATCGTGCCGGCATGGACTTCCGAGCCGGCCTCGACCGTCTCGAGCGCCGCTTCGCCGGTCATCAGCGAACGGTCGATATCGCTGACACCCTCCCGAACGCGGCCGTCGGCGGGAAAACGGTCACCGGCGGCGATGGCCGCGATCATGCCGGGCCGGAGATCGCGGGCCGCCACGCAGCGGCGGGCCTCGCCTTCGACGATGACGGCGCCCTCGGCGGAGAGCGACATCAGTTGCGCCACCGCCGAGCGCGCCCTGGCCCGCATCAGATGGTCGAGATAGCGGCCGGCGAGAAGGAAGAAGAGCAGGGTCACCGCGGCATCGAAATAGACGTGTTCGGCTTGATTGATGGTTTCGAACATGATCATGGCAGAAGCGAGAACGACGCCCAATGAAATCGGCACGTCCATATTGACGCGGGCCTGGCGAAGTGCGGCCGCGGCCGAGTGGAAGAAGGGACGCCCGGCATAGGCGACGGCCGGCAGGGCGATCAAGGCCGAGAACCAGTGGAACAGATCGCGGGTCGCGGCTTCGGCACCCGACCACACCGAGACGGACAGCAGCATGATGTTGCCGGCGGCAAAGCCCGCGACCGCCAGTGCCCGGAGCAGCCGGCTGCCATCGCGGCCGTCCTTGAGCAGGCCTGTCTCGCGTGGATCGAAGGGCCGGGCGGCATAGCCCATGGCCGCCAGCCGGTCGATCAAATGCTGCGGCTCGGCCTCGCCCTCGCGCCAGGTCACGGCAACGCGCCGGCCGGTGAGATTGACACGGGCGGCGACAACGCCCGGCAGCGCGGCGAGTTCCGCTTCGATTTCCGGCATCAGGGCGGCGCGGCCGGCGCCGGGCACCAGAAGCTCGATGCGTTTGATGCCGGGGCCCACATCGCTCACCCAGCGCTCAGCCTCCTCGCCAGCGAGCAGGAAGGGCCTGATGCCCTCGGGATCGAAGCTGCAGCAGGTGAATGTCACGGTGCGATTTCCTTAACGACGAAACGCCAGGTTTTGCGGAAGGGCGATCCGGCCCGGTCCTTTGCGCCGATCTCAAGGTCCCAGACGCCGGAACGCGGCGCGGCGGTGGCCGTGTAGAGTCCCGGCGCGGTCTCCGCGAAGGCCAGTATCATATCCTGGTTTTCCGTTGCCGGACGGCGGAGAATGCCGGTTACCTCAAGATACGAGAGCGGGGTTCCGTCACGGGCGGCGAAGGTGACACGCAAGCCATCATCTTTGCGCTGCAACGCCGCCTTCCAGCCCACGGCTTCTTGGGCGCGCGCGCCCTGCTGGTCCTTGCTGAAATCCTGGCTCGCGACATAGCCGTTCTTGACGATGAGGCCGGACCAGGTGGAATTGGCGAAGTAGGCCAGCGTCAGATTGGCGCCGATCACCACCGCGAAGAAAGCGACGGTAATGGCGAGCATGTGCCGTCCGGTGAATTCTCTGGGTTTCATGGCGAGGCCTGTCATGGGCATTGTCCCCTATTCTCCCGGCGCATGGAAGATCGCTTCATAGCGTCCCGATTCCGGATTGCCTTCGGTGGCGATTTCCTCGACCGCGAATGCGAAAGTCGTGGCTTCGGCCTGGCGCACGGTTGCATCGCCGGTCGCCACGTAGAGTTTGATGGCGCGGAGCTTGTCGGCCTCGACCGCGACTTCGAGTGCCGTCCCTTGCGTCGCTTCGCCGGCCACTTCCATGGTTGCGCCGGGCAGGCCCTCGACGGCGATGCGGAAGGAGCGCGGCCGCTGCTGCATGTTGAGAATCTTGACGGTGAAGCCGTTGCGGATGCCGCCATCCGACAGCGTGACGTAGAGGGGATTGCGGTCGGCGACGATGTTGACGTCGAGCCGGCCGCGCCCGGCCAAAGTCACCAGCATTGCGACGCCGACGGCGGCCCACAGGGTGAAATAGATGGCGGTGCGCGGCCGCAACAGGGTGCGCCACGACCAGTTGCGGCGCCCGCCCGCCGTGTTGGCGGCATAGAGGCTGGCGGTCGAATAAGAAATGAGGCCCTTGGGGAGGCCCACCTTCTCCATCACCGTATCGCAGGCATCGATGCACAGGGCGCAATTGATGCATTCGAGCTGGTTGCCGTCGCGGATATCGATGCCCATCGGGCAGATGGCGACGCAGGCATTGCAATCGACGCAGTCGCCCACCTGCAAGCCTTGCGCCTCCGCCTTCTTGCGGTGGCCGGAGCGCGGTTCGCCGCGCCAGGCGTTGTAAGTGACGACCAGCGAATGCTCGTCGAGCATGGCGCCCTG
>JANMQB010000504.1:0-9475 GCA_031370155.1 Hyphomicrobiales bacterium
GCCGTCTGCCGCAGGACGGCCGCGCCCGGGTACGCATCGGCGGCCGCGAATACGATATCCGTGTCGCCACCATGCCGACCATCCACGGCGAGAGCATCGCCATCCGCTTTCTCAGCGCCACCAACCAGGTGCCGGAGATGAGCCAGCTCGACCTCACGCCGCGCGACATGCAGATCCTGAGGGAGCAGGCGTCCTTCTCGCACGGCCTCATCGTGGTCACCGGCCCAACCGGCAGCGGCAAGACCACGACGCTGGCGGCGGTCCTGTCATACCTCAACGATCCGAGCCGCAAGATACTGACCATCGAGGATCCGGTCGAATACCAGGTCGAGGGCGTCAACCAGATTCAGGTCAGGCCCGATATCGGCCTCACCTTCGCCAGCACGCTGCGCTCGCTCTTGCGCCTCGATCCCGACATCATCATGGTGGGCGAGATGCGCGATGCGGAGACGGCGAAGATAGGCGTCAACGCGGCGCTCACCGGGCACTTGGTGCTCACCACGCTGCACACCAATTCGGCGGCGGGTGCCGTGACCCGCCTGCTCGACCTTGAAGTTCAGGCCTATCTCATCGCCTCGACACTGCGCTGCGTCGTGGCGCAGCGGCTGGTGCGGCGCCTGTGTGGCAACTGCCGCCGGGACTATCTCGGCTATCCCGATGCGCTCGCCAGCGTTGCCGCGGATGCAGGGCTGGCAAAGGGCACCAAGATGAAATTGTGGAAGGCGGTGGGCTGCGATCACTGCGGCGGCACCGGCTATCACGGGCGCGCCGCGGTCTTCGAACTTCTGGTGGTCGACGAGGCGATGCGGCGGCTGATCCGGCCCGACATCAACGCCGATGTCATCGCCAAGGCGGCGAGGAGCGCCGGCATGATTCCGTTGATCGCCGACGGTCTGGCGAAATGCCGCAAGGGTGTCACCACGATCGAGGAACTGACGCGCGTGGCGCTCGAGGCCTGATCCCCATGGCGAAATTCAAATATTCGGCAATCCGGACCGACGGCGAGCGGGTCAGCGGCATCATGGAAGGAAGCGACCGTTCCGCAGTCATCCGCAGGCTCGCCGAGCAGGGCCAGCATCCGATCGATGTCGCCGAAGCGGAAGCGGCGATTTCGTCCGCCCGCATCTTCAGTTTCGGCGGCGGCGCCGCCAGTGCGGCCGATATCTCGGCATTCACCCGCGAGCTGGCCTGGCTGCTCAAGGCCGGCATGAGTCTCAACAACGCGCTGGAGATCTTGAGCAAGGAGACGTTTTCAGCGGGCTTCTCGGCCATGGTCGCGACATTGCGCACCGATATCCGCAAAGGCCGCAGTTTTCACGAGGCGCTCGCCGGGACCGGTGTTTTCTCGCGCTATTACGTAAGCATGGTGGAAGTGGGCGAAGCCAGCGGCACGCTGGCGCAAGTGCTCGAGCGGGTCGCGTCGACGCGCGACAAGGAACGCAAGATGCGCGGCCGGCTCGTCTCGGCGCTCACCTATCCGTCGCTCTTGGTGCTGCTGGCGGTGGGCGCGGTCAGCTTCATCATGGTTTCGGTGGTGCCCAGCATCAAGGACATGATCCTGGGGGCGGGGGCGCCGGTCCCCGATTCGGCGCGTAGCGTCATCGTCATGTCCGACTGGCTGATCGCCAACGGCCTGACGCTGCTGGTCGCCGTCCCGCTCGCCGCCCTCATTCTCGTACTCGTCTTCGGGGGCCCGCGCATGCAGGAACTTCTCTATCGCGTGGCGTTGCGTCTGCCGTTGCTCGGGTCGCTGTTGAAAAAGTCGGCGGTGATCGAGTTCTGCCGGGTGCTCGGCACGCTGCTCGCCGCCGGCGTCAGCCTGCCCGAGAGCCTCAAGCTGATGCGCCCGTCGATGGGCAACCGCGACATGGCGATCGCCATCGGCGAGATGGAAACGGCACTGCGCCAGGGTGAAGATTTCATCGCTCCGCTCGAGCGCACCCGCATCTTCCCCAAGCTCCTGGCGCGCATGCTGAAGGTCGGCAACGAGACCGGCAATCTGACGCCGAGCGTGCTGCAAGTGACCGACATTCTCGAAGAGGAGCTCGAGCGCGCCGTGGACCGCAGCCTGACGCTCCTTGAACCCGCCATAATTTTGCTGCTAAGTGCCGTTGTAGCCTTTATAATTGTCTCTCTGATGGGCGCGATCATCAGCATCAACGATCTGACTTTATAGCATTGGCACAGCATTCCATGAACGGCGATAATGGTACAAAGCGGGCGGGTTGGCGCACACACAACGGCGAGGCGGGCTTCACGCTCGTCGAACTGCTGGTGGTTCTGGTGATCCTAGTGCTGCTCGCCAGCATCATCGGCCCGCGGGTCATCGGCTATCTGGGCGCCTCGCGCAGCAAGACAGCAAAGGTGCAGATTGAAAGCCTGGTCACCTCGCTGGAACTCTTCCACATCGATGTCGGCCGCTATCCGGCGACCGCCGAAGGGCTCAATGCGCTGGTAAAACCGCCCACCAAACTCGCGGGCTGGAGCGGTCCCTATATCACCAAGGGCAATATCCCGCTCGATCCCTGGAGCCAGCCCTATCGCTACCAGGCGCCGGGCAAGAAGGGCGCGTTCGATCTCTACAGCCTGGGCCGGGACGGCAAGGAAGGCGGCGCGGATGAGGATGGCGACGTCTGGAACTGAACGGCAGCGGCGTTCCGCCGCCGGCTTCACGCTGGTCGAACTGCTGGCGGTTCTCGCCATACTGGCCATCGCGGTCGTCGCCATTTCCTATGGCGGCAACCGCTCCGTCGACAGCGCGCGGTTCCGCGCCCTGATGGTCAAGACGGCGTCATCGATCCGCGAGGCGCGCTCGCAGGCGATCCGCACGGCGGGCGAGAGCGTGTTCATCGTCGATCTCGGCCGCCGCCGCATGGGCGATCCCGCTGGTGGCGATGGGCTGGCCATCCCACGCGATGTCGATGTCAGCGCCGAGGTCGCGGCATCCGAACAATACCGCGACGGTTCGCTCGGCATTCGCTTCTACGGCAATGGCAGTTCCACCGGCGGCACCCTGCGTTTCGTCTGGCGCGGCCAGCAGTATCGGATTCTGGTCAACTGGCTGACCGGCAATGTCTCCATGGGCCATGGCTGAGATCCGCCGCCAGGCAGGCTTCACCCTGGTCGAGGCGATGTGCGCGCTGGCGATCGCCGCCATGGCGCTGGTGTTCCTGTTCCGCGGGATGACCGGCAGCCAGACGGCGGCCCATTATCTGGAACAACATCTCGGCGCCCGCATGCTCGCCGAGGCCATCCTCGACGATCAGCTGCATGAGACTGTCATGGCGCCGGGAACCCATTCGGGATCCTCCGGCATCTACCTCTGGGAGGTAACGGTCGAACCCGCCGGTTCCGGTGTGGCGCGGCTGGCCCCGAGAGGCTTGCGGCTCTATCGCGTCGCGGTTGACCTGCAGTGGCGGCCGCGCGGGCACTTCCAGCTCGACGTATTGAAACTCGGAAAATAGGCCATGGCAGCGCGCAGCCGGAAATCCGACGCCCACGACGCCGGCTTCACCCTGCTCGAGATCCTGGTCGGGCTTGCCATTTCATCGCTGATCATGGTGGGTCTCACCGCGGCGATGCAGACCATCGATCGCGGCTGGAACAGGACGACGGAATCGGTTGAGCGCCAGGGAATGCTCGCCACCGCTTTCCATGTGCTGGCGGGCGACATTGCACGGATCGAGCGGGCGATCGTGGGCGGCACCGGCGCGCCGGGCTTCCTGTTCGCCGGCGCGGCTTCCGAGGCGATCTACGTGCTGGCCGAAAGGCCGGGCAACAACCGGGCCGGGCTCTATTGGGTGCGGCTGCAGGTGCGCGAACGCGACGGTGTTACGGAGCTGGTGCGGATGCGGGCGCCCTTTGTGTCCGGGCGGCAGAATGTTTCCGCCATCGCCTGGGGCGACGAGGTCATCCTGGTGCGCGGCAATATCGCGGTGGAGATGACTTACCGTTCGCCGCGGGCGGGCTTGCGCACCTGGTCCACAAGCTGGCCGGCCGGCAACCGCCTGCCGGAGCAGGTCAAGATCGAGGTCACCGACCGCAAGACCGGCCTGTGGTTGGCCCCCGCCATGGTCCTGGCGCTTGAGATCGATGCGGAGGCAGCCTGCTTCACCGCCGATTCTTCCTCCTGCACCATGAATACGGAAGGCGCCCTGACCGGTGGCACCCGGCAATGAAAAAGACGGAACCCACAAGCCCGCAGCGCGGCATGATCCTGGTGATCGTGCTGTGGACGGTGTCGATGATGACCATCGTCGTCGTGGCGCTCGGCACCTATGCGCAGAAAAGCCTGTCGCTCGCCGGCGTCGAGACGGCGCGCCTGCGCACCGAAATGACGCTCAAATCGGGAGTCGAAGCGGCGGGCGCCATGATTCTCGGCACCGAGGCGAAGCAGCGCATCTTCGCCGACGGCAGTCCGGTGCGTGTCGATCTGGGCGGCGGGCGGCTTGTCGACATAAGTATCCGGGATGCGACCGGCCTCATCGACATCAACCGCGCCGCGGCTCCGCTGCTGGCAGGCCTGTTCTTGCGCGTATCCAGATCGGAGGCCGATCCGGCCAAGTTCGCGGAGCTGATCGTCGCGTGGCGGGAGGCAAATGGTGGCGGGGAACAGAAGCCGGCGCAACCGGGCGAGGGGGAGGCGACGGGCAAGCAGCCGTCCGAGCCGCCGCCGGCCTTCTTCTCGGTGGCGCAGCTTTACGGCATTGCCGGAACCGAGCCCGCGGCGATCGACAAGTTACTGCCCTATATCGCCCTCTACAGCCACGGCGGCCGCATCAATCCGATGGCCGCCCCGGAAGCGGTTCTGCACAGCGTGCCGGAGATGGAGGCGGCCGACATGGCCATGCTGCTCGAGGCCCGAACCCGCCGCAATATCGATAATCCGGACGTGCAGGCCATTCTGGCGAAATACGAGAACTTTCTAACCCTCTCGGAAAGTTCCGTTTACCTTGTGATGGTAAAGGCCGTCTCGGGCGGCGGCTTGATTGCGGGCAGCCGCCTGCAGGCCACAATTGTGCTGGATGCTGCAGGGACGGTGCCATTCCGGGTTCTGGCCTGGTCGTGGTAAGTGAGTATTCGGTGAAGAATGAGCGACATACCGGCGATCGATCGATACGATAATTCCGCAACGCGGCAGGTGCTTGCCCTGGGTGGGCGTCTGGCGCGGCGGATCGAATCCCATGTCGAGGCCCTGATCGCCGATCTGGCCAACGAAGCGGGAGCGGCTTCCGCCTGGCAGCACCTCATCTATTTCGGTGGCGGCAAGACGCAGGTCTACGGGCGCGACAGGGCAGGCGTCCCTGTACTCATCGGCGGGTTTGAAGGTGCCATTCCGGCGCGGCTGGCGCGCGCGCGCAAGGGCATTCACCTGCGTCTGAGCCGCGAGCGCGCCGTGGTCAAAACACTGTCGCTGCCCGAAGGCGCGCGCGGCGTGCTCGACGCCGTGGTGCGCAACAAAGTCGAAAGCCTGGCGCCGTGGCCGCTCGAGGAAGCCATATGGGGTTATCGCGAGACGGCCGAAAGCCAACCCGGCCAGATCGGCATCGAAATCGGTATCGCCAGCCGCAAGAATGTCGAGGTCCTGCTTGCGACGTTGGCCCGCAGCGGCATCAAGACCGACCTTCTCGACATCGCCGCCGATGCGCTGACCGATGACGGCATCGCCATCGATTTCCACAGCGCCGCCCGCCACGAGCGCGTGCGCAGGCGGTTGAAGCGATCGCTGGCGGGTGCCGCAACCGTGGCGGCGGCCGTATTCGCCGTCGGCCTTTATATGGCGCTCTCGACCCAGGCGGAACTGACGGCGGTCGAGCAGCGCGCTGAAGAACTGTCACGCGCCTTGAAGCAGGGACCGGCCGGCGCCGCCGCGGCGGGCAAGCTGGCATTTGCCAATTCAATCCACGAGCGCAAGAAAAATGAACGTCCGCTGATCGCCATCCTCAATACACTGACCGGGCTGGTTCCCGACGGAATTTTTCTCAATGCTCTCGACTATGAGGACAATGCGGTGACGCTGACCGGGCGCGGCAGCGGCGCTTCCGAGGTGATCGGCCTGCTCGAAGCTTCCGATGTTTTCGCGGCGGCCGCAATTTCCTCCGCCACCCAGCGCGACCCCAACAGCAACGCGGAGGTATTTTCGATTTCCGCCACTATCGAAACCCCGGGAGCAGCACCATGACGCGCCCGCGCGCGCAGTTTGCCTTGTCGACGGCCGCCGCCAAGGGCCTCGCCATCGTGATCGGCGCCATCGTGCTTTTAGCCGTTGCCGCAAGCCTGCCTTATTTCTGGCACGCGGCAGTCGCGGCGCAATTGTCGGAGAGCCGCGATATCTTGAGTTTGATCGAGAGAAAAACCCGCAACGCCGCGAGCCGGAGAGGTGCGGCACTTACCTCCGCCGACGATATCGCGCCGGTCTTCATCGCCGGCAATACGCCGGGTCTGGCGCTCGCCGAACTGCAGCGGCTGGCGGGGGCGATGGCGGAACAGAACGGATTGGTGGTGGAGCGGACGCAACCTTTGCCCACGGAGGAGAAAGACGGGCTCGCCATCTTGCGGATGGAAGTCGAAACCAGCGGATCGATCGCGGGCCTGCGCGGCTATCTGCATGCGATCGAGACGGGAACACCGCTGATATTCGTGCGCCGCGCTCACGTCTCGGCCGGTCAGGCGGAAAGCGAGAGCGGCGACAGTCCGCCGTCCGAACGCCTGTCGGTGCGCCTTGAGCTTGAAGCCTTCGGCTGGTGGGAGGCATCGCCGTGAAGAACCGCCGGCTGCTTCTGCTCATTGCCTGTGCCGCCGCGCTTGCAGCCTATGCCGTCTGGTCGGGCTCGGCGGGCAGCCTGCTCATGCTTGCAGGCGCCGGCGATGCGGCCGCCGTCGCGGAGGCCCCGGCGCCGCGGGTCGCCGAAAGCAAAATGTCCTCCGAACCGATCCCGCTCAATCCGCTGGCCGCGGTCACCGTCGAGCAGTTCGCCGAAATCGTCGACAGGCCGCTGTTCAATCCGACACGTACGCCGCCGCCGCCCGTCGAAGATGCGGCGCCCGCGCAGGTAGCCGGACCGGCACCGCCAGCGCCGGAGGAGTCCGCCAAGCCGGAGGATTTCACGCTGCTCGCCGTCGCGGTCGCCGATGACGCCAGGATCGCCATGCTGCGTTGGAACAAGACCAACGAGGTCTTTCATCTGAAACAGGGCCAGTTTCTCTCGGACTGGGAACTGCGATCGGTCGGCGAAAAGGAAGTCACCATCGGCCGGAACGATGTGTCGTTCTCGCTCAAACTGTTCGAGCGCGCCCGCCCTCTCGAAGCGCCGCCGCTGGCGCAGGGAGACGCGGACGAAATGCAGAACGAACCCGGCGGCCGGGCCATCGAACCGGAAGATACCGGCGAACCGGACCCCGCGCTCAATTCCAATTGAACGATTTCATCTTGGCGCGGAGTTCCTGCGACACGTTGCTCGCATCTTCGGCATTCTGGATGATCTGCGGGGTGATGAAGATGATGAGTTCGTTGCGCGTGGCGGATTTGTCGGTCTTGCCGATCAGGTCGCCGAGAATCGGAATTCTATCGATTCCCGGAATACCGTCCTTCTCGCGGCTCTCCTGGCCGCTGATCAGGCCGCCGAGAACCACCGTCTGGGTGCTGTAGACCGAAACGGTGCTGTCGACGGTCCGTTGTGAGAAGGTCGGCGTTTGGGCGGTGACTTCTCGCGTGCCCGGCTGCGTGCCCGGCACCACCGAGGAGAGTTCCTGGGAAATTTCCATGGTCACCAGCCCGGATGAATTCACCCGCGGCTTGACCTTCAAAATGACGCCGGTATCGCGGTACTCAATCGATTCCGTAGCTATTTGACCGCTTGTCCTACCCGTCAGGATGGGAACCTTGTCGCCGACCTTGATGGTGGCGGATTGGTTTTCGAGCACGGCGACCGACGGCGAGGATACGACCCGCACCTTTGTTACCGCCGAGAGCGCGTCGAGAACGAGGCGCGGATCGTTGGTTTTTCCAAGGAAGAAATTCAGTCCCGGAAAGCTCGGGCGGAGGCGCAGGCTGTTGCCTTCGAAGACGCCGCCGGAGACGTCGTCGCTCTTGAAGTAGGCCTGCACGCCGTAGCGCAGCTTGTCGTTCAGCGAAACTTCGGCGATTGTGGCGTTGATCAGCACTTGAATCGCCGGACTGTCGATGCGGCGGAGCATCGCGAGAATCTTGCGGTATTCGCGCGGCGTGGCGCGGATTACCAGCGTGTTGTTGGCGGTATTGGGCGTGATGCGGATGCCCGACGACAAGTCGGTCTCGGGGATAGAGGCGGTGGTGTCCTCGGGCTTGGTTGTGGGCTGTTGCAGGTCGGACTTGCCGCCTTCAGTGCCTTGTCCTTGCCCGGTCTGATCCTGCTGGTCTTGCGGCTGCGTGGGTGTGGTGGACTGCTCGACTTTCTGCTGCTCCGGCGCCACCTGCGATATGCTGCTTGCCGCGCCGCTCTTCTCTAGGAAGGTCGAATTCAGGATCTTGGCGAATTCGACGGCGCTGCCGTTCTGGACTGCGTAGACGTAATAGCCGGTTTCGTTGATATTGGATGTGTCGAGCCGCCCCACCCAGGACAGGGCGCGGCGTACCTTGTCCGCGCTGTTGGCGATAATGACGACGCCGTTCAGCCGTTCGAGCGCGATGAAACGCGCCCTGTTGGCGCCGGCGGCCGCGGTGTCGTCGGCGAACACCGCCTCGAGCTGCGTCACCATGTCGTCGGGCGTGCTGCTGGCGAGGATGGCGACGGCGGCGGCCTGGCTCTTCATCCAGTCGACATCGAAGGACAGCACCACATCGACCAGCGACTGGCGTTCGGCCGCGGTGCCGCGCAAGAGGATCAAGCTGCCGGCAGTGGAGGCGCGCACGGTGCCGGAGCGGGCGATGAAACTGTCGAGGAGTTCCAGCATGTTGGTGACGCTGATAAAGCGCAGCGGCACGACGCTGACGCCATAGCCGGGTGAGGCCGTGCCGCCGGCCGTGCCGACATCGGCGGCACCCATCTCGCCGTCGATCACTTCCTGGCTCGCCACTACCTTGACGAGGCCCTCGCTCTGCACCAGCACGGCGCCATTGAGGCGGAGCGCGGCTTCGAAGGCGTCAAGCACTTCGCGGCCGGAGAGCGGCCTGCTGCTCGACAGCGTGATGGTGCCCTGGACGCGCGGATCGACGATGTAATTGAGGCCGAGGGTCTCGGCGAGGATCAGTTTGGCGGCCTGGGCCACCTCGGCGCCGTCGATGTTGATGGAGAATTTGCCGCCTTCCTCGGTGACACCTGGCGCGGGCAGGGTGCCGCCACCCTCCTGCGCCGGCCGGCCCGGAAAAATCTGGTAGCTGCCGCGTTGTGCCTCGGGCACGGTCGCGGTCTCATGGCGCGAGATCGACGTCCGCGGGTTCTTGGCGCCAAGGTCAACGCTGTCGGGGCCGGGCAAATCCGACTCCAGCCCGTCCAGC
>JANMQB010000569.1:0-9675 GCA_031370155.1 Hyphomicrobiales bacterium
CTTGAACCCAATCTTGTGCTTGTACTCAACAACGAGTGACAGGAAGCGTCCGGCTTGCTGAAGCTCATGGCCAATGTTGGTGTTGATCAGCGTTTCATAACCTTCACGCCCGCCCCACATCACATAATTCTCACCACCCAAACCCTTGGTCACATCAAGGCAGTGCTTCACCTGGGCCGCACAATAGGCAAACACATCCGGGTCTGGATTTGTGGCAGCACCCGACATGAAGCGGCGGTTGGAAAACATGTTGGCCGTGCCCCACAGCAGCTTCTTGCCCGTCTTCGCCATCTTGCCCTCAAGAACCTTGGCGATGGCCGTCACATTGGCGTTGAACTCCTTGAGCGGCTTGCCTTCCGGCGCGATGTCGAGATCGTGGAAGGTGAAATAGTCGGCGCCGAGCAGCCGCAGCGTCTCGAACATGACGTCCGCCTTGGCCCGCGCTGCTGCCATCGGATCACTCGTATGGTGCCACGGCCGCATGAAGGTTTCGCCGCCGAAGGGATCGAGTCCCGGCCAGCACAGCGTATGCCAGTAGCACACGGCGAAACGCAGATGCTCCGCCATGGTCTTGCCCATGACCTTCCGTTTCGGATTGTACCAACGGAAAGCCAGCGGATTTCTCGTCTCCGGTCCCTCGTATTTGATCGGTGCGTCGATCGAATAGAATTTGCTCATGACCGGTCGATCTCCTTCACGGCTGGATAGATTTGAACGTAGCGCTCATAGGCCTTTTCATAGGACCGCTGAACCCGCAAATCGGGCATGATCGTCCTGGCGATCCGGGGTGGCGTGCAGATTTGCGCATAATCGGCCCCCGTTGCCGCGATGAGGCCGAGCCGTGCCGCGCCGAAGGCGCCGCCGAAATCGCCGGCTGCGGGAATGTCGACGGGAATGCCGAGCACCGTGGCGATGATCCTGAGCCACAATTCCGAGCGCGAGCCGCCGCCTACGGCGGTGACGCGCGCAACTCGCGTGCCCGCCGCCTTCAGCACCTCGATGCAGTCGCGGAAGGCGAAAGCGACACCGTCGAGCACCGCATGGGTCAGGATCTTCGCATCCGTCTCATGCCCGAGGCCCATGAGAAGGCCGCGCACTTCCGCATCCGCCACCGGCGTGCGCTCGCCCGAAAGATAGGGCAGAAACAGGGCCGGCGAGGGTCCGCTGAGCTTCTTGCCGAGTGCCGCGGTGAGTTTCGGAGCCGGTGTCTTGAGCAGGGAGGCCAGCCATTCGAGGCTGGCGGTAGCCGAGAGGATCACACCCATCTGGTGCCAGGTGTCGGGCACGGCATGGCAGAAGGCATGGACGGCGGCCTCGGTATTGGGGCGGAACCTGTCATTTGAAACGAAGAGGACGCCGGAGGTGCCCAGCGACACGAAGGCGGCGCCGGGCTTCACCGCGCCGATGCCGCAGGCGGAGGCCGCATTGTCGCCGCCGCCGCCCGACACGGCCGGCCGCTTGGCCATGCCCCAGGCCGCGGCAACCGCAGCCGTGAGCCGGCCTGTCGCGTCCGTTCCCTCGTAGAGTTTCGGCATCTGGCTGCGATTCATGTCCGTCGCGGCCAGCAGCACGTCCGACCATTGCCGCTTTTCGACATCGAGCCAGAATGTCCCCGCCGAGTCCGACATGTCGGAGGCATATTCGCCGGTCATCCGCAGCCGCACATAGTCCTTTGGCAGCAGGACTTTCGCCACCTTCTCAAAAATGCGCGGCTCGTGCTTCTTAACCCAGACGAGCTTGGGCGCGGTGAAACCCGCCAGCGGAATGTTGCCAGCGATCTGTCGCGCCCTGGGTTCGCGCGCCTCGATCTCTTTGCATTCCATGAACGAGCGCGCATCGTTCCACAGGATTGCCGGCCGCAATACTTTGCCCGCTTGATTGAGCAGCGTGGCGCCGTGCTGCTGTCCGGAAAGCCCGATGCCTTCGACGGCGGCAATCGCCTTGGGCTTTGCCTTGGCGAGCCCCTGCACCACGTCATTGACCGCCTTCCACCAATCCTCCGGTCTCTGTTCCGACCAGCCGGGCCGGGGCCGTGATACCCTGAGCGGCGAGGAGGCGGTGGCGAGGATTTTCTGGCGAGCGTCAATCAACACGCCCTTGACCGACGATGTTCCGATATCGAGACCGAGATACATGAGCCCGCCCTGCTGGAGAGACAGCCATCAGACGGTCTCACCGCGATATTGTCAATTCGCAACGGCGGTCGATAGCGGGACGGGCTGGGAGCGTGGCCGCGCGTCCGCGCTGCCCACTCCTCCATTAGGCTGCCGCCCGAATGGGTCTGGTCAAATCTGGGTCGGCTCATCTATTGATACGGCTATTGATACGGCGGCCGGAGGCGCCATGGCAACAAGTCAAGAAGATCCAGAGACTGGTCTTGATGATGAAATCGACGAGCAGGGATCACGCGGCAACCTCCATCGCTGACCGGATGGCCGAGAGTGGCGTTGCCTTTGGCACCAGCGGGGCGCGGGGGCTAGTGTCGGCAATGACCGACCGCGTGTGTTTTGCCTATGTCCTGGGCTTTTTGCAGCACCTGGCGGGCGCGGGCGAATACGCACCCGGCGGGCGGGTTGCGGTCGCTGGCGATTTGCGCCCCAGCACGCCGCGCATCGTCCGGGCCTGCGTGGCGGCGATCGGCTTTGCCGGAGGCGTTCCCGTTTATTGCGGCGAGGTGCCGGCGCCGGCGCTCTGCCGTCACGCCTTTGCCGAGGGCATGCCGTCGCTGATGGTGACCGGCAGCCACATTGCGGAAGACCGCAACGGCATCAAATTCAACCGTTGCCGCAGCGAGTTTTTGAAATCCGACGAGACGGCCATGCGGGAGCAGCAGGTCACCCTGCCGGAGCATTGGTTCGATGCTTCGGGCGGGCTAACCGTGCCGGTCGAACCGCCGGTGGCGATCGATGTGTCCGAAGCGTATGAGCGCCGGTATGTGGATTTCTTCGGGAGTGGGGCACTCGCGGGGTTGCGTCTGGGGGTTTATGAACACTCGGCTGTCGGGCGCGATGTGTTGAGGCATATCTTGGAGGCACTCGGTGCCGGGGTCGTTCGCCTCGGCCGGTCAGCGGTGTTCGTGCCGGTCGATACCGAGGCGGTGCGTGAGGAAGATGTTATCCTCGCGCGAAAATGGATCGAAGAGTACCGGTTCGACGCACTGCTGACCACCGATGGCGACGCGGATCGGCCGCTGCTGGCGGACGAGACCGGAGCATGGCTGCGCGGCGATGTTTTGGGCCTGCTTGCCGCGCGTTTTCTTGGCGCGCAGGCGGTGGTGACACCGGTGAGCAGCAATACGGCTCTGGAGCGCAGCGGTTTTGCCGGCCAAGTGCTGCGCACGCGGATCGGGTCGCCTTATGTGGCCGCGGCGATGGCGGAGGCGGTCGCCGCCGGCTGGCGCCCGGTGGCGGGTTATGAGGCCAATGGCGGTTTTCTGCTGGCGAGCGATGTCGAACTCGACGGCAGAAGGCTCGCCGCCTTGCCGACGCGCGATGCTGTATTGCCGATGTTATGCGCCCTGGTTGCGACGCGCCGGGCGGGAGTGGCGCTGTCATCCCTCGTTGCAGCATTGCCGCGGCGTTATACGTTAAGCGATCGCCTGCGCGAGATGCCCACTGCAGTGAGCGGGCCCCTTTTGGCTTCGCTGGCCAGACCCGATGACCCGGAAAGGCTGCTGGCCCTTTTCGCTGCGAAGTGTGGGACCGTCGCCCATATCGACCTGACCGATGGCGTTCGGATGGTTTTTTCGTCCGAAGAGATCGTGCATCTGCGTGCCTCGGGCAACGCACCGGAGTTGCGCGTGTATGTCGAGGTGGGCAGCCCCGGACGTGCCCGGGAATTGTTGCAGTTGGGCATGGCTGTCGTGACCGGCTGGAAGGAGCGGCAGGCAAGCCCGCACTGATCGCCTCAGCCTTGCGCGCTCAACTCCATCCAGCGGGCGAAGTAAGCCGCAAGGCCGGTGAGTTGCGTGGGCGCGATCTCCTCGATCCGCGGCCGGAAAATTTCGCGCTTGCCATGCGCCTCGAAGGCAAGGGCCGCGGCGCCAAGTGCCGTACCTTCGGCGATCGGGGTTCGCACCACGCGCTGGCCGGGACGCAAAGCGGCAAGCACCCCAAGCAGGGCTGCATTGTTGGCGAGGCCGCCATCGACGATGACATCGTTGCGCGACTCGATCAGATCGAGCACGGTTGACGTCATCGCGGCAACATAGAGCGTGGCGATTGCCGCGCGCTCCTCCCCCGGCGCGGCAGGAGGTCCGGCAAAGCGACCCTGGACGTGTGGAAAGGCGCCACCCGGTGCAAATGCGGGAAGCGCGAACTGCCCGCGGTCGATGGCCTGCTGCAAGGTTTTAGCCGACACCGGCGCCCGCGAGTTCTGCGAGATCACGTCATACTCCCGGCCGCCCATGAAGCGGGCGGTGGCGACCGGCTGACCATCGACCGTGACATTGGCCAGCATGTCGCGGGCGGGGTCGAGGGCCCGCAATGGGCAATCGGAATTGAAGACAATGACCCAGGTGCCGGTGGAGACGAGCGTGAAACTCTTCAGTCCGAGACTTCGGTAATAGTAGAGCGCGGCATTGCTATCATGGACGCCATTGTGAATGGCAATGGAACGGCCGGCGATCCGGGTCTCTCCGACAATGGCGCCAGCCCGCCTTAAGGCCGGAAATTTGTTCCGCCAACCGCGGCGATCGACCAGCGAACTGAAGTCATTTTCCAGCGGCCGCCACAGATGCGAATGACAGCCGAGATAGCTGACTTCGGAGGCCTTGGCCCCGGTGAAGTGCCAAGCCCAGAATTGCGGATATCCCAGGATCGCGTCGGCGCGACGCATCAGGGCCGGGTCCATGATTTCGCGCCAAAAGATGTGTCGTGAAAAATTCATGCCGGCCGGCAAAACGGGAGAGAACGTCTCGCTGAACGGCGGTATCTCGGCGCGGAACGCCCGGGCGACGTCATCCGGCACCTCCTGTTCGTAATCGATGATCCCGGCCGCCAGGCGTTCACCTTCGATCAGGGCGAAGCAGCAGCCATGGGTGCTGAACATCAAGCCGGAGACATTCCGTGTCGTCGCGGCACGTTCAAGCACCGCGTTGAGCCACGGCCACAGAGCCTCATGGTCGAGCAGGCAGATGCCATCGACGACGCGCTGCCGCGGCGCAATCCGCTCCTGTGCCACGATCTCGCCGGTCGCCGCCGAGATGGTCAGCAGCTTGGCGTTGGTCTTGCCAAGATCGAAGACCGCCAGCGTATCGACGCTCATGGACGCTCGGCCTCGGCGGGTGTCTTGGCGATGATCACCTTGATGCCGGCGTCGGCGAGCAACTTCGCATCGCTGTCCGACAGGCCGTCGTCGGTGATCAGGGTTCCGATCCGCGACAGGCCGATGACGCTGTGGCGCGCCCGCACCCCGAATTTGCGGCTGTCGGCAAGCACCACGACCTCATCGGCGCGCGGCAGCAGTTTTTGGGCTTCGCGCACGATCAGCGGATGCGACTCCATCATGCCGGCCGGGCCGATGCCCTGGGCGCCGATGAAGAACTTGGAGGCATAGAATTCCAAAGGCTCGGCGGCGGGCGAATACAGGATCCCCGGCTCGCGGTAGAGATCGCCGCCCGCCACGGTTAGGTGACAGGTACCGTTCTGCCACAGCGTGGCGGCCAGCGGCATCGAGTTGGTGTAGATCTTCACATTGCGGTGCGCCAGATGCAGGGCAAACAGATAGCAGGTGCTGCCGCCGTGGATGATAAGCGAGTCGCCGTCGCGCACCAGTTTGACGGCTTCCTCGGCGATGGCTTTCTTGGCTCCGACCCCCAGCATTTGGTTTTCCTGGAAGGGCCGCGATGCAAACCGTTCCGGCGCGCCACTGGCGTCGGTCGCGGCAATGCCGCCGAACACCTTGCGCACTGCGCCCATCTCGTTAAGCTTGGCAATGTCGCGCCGGATCGTGGCGGGCGATGCGAGAACCACTTGATGCAAGTCGCGGACCGAGGCAAAGGGGCGGTCTTCGAGAAATCGCAGGATCAGCCGGTGTCGTTCAGCCTCGCTCACACTGTCATCTCCGTGATCAAATTATGCCATTTGTGCGATGCAGTGGCCAATATTGATCATTCAGATTGTAATGTTGACGCTCTCCAATCATCGGTGTTTAATATTACTCATAATGACGTGTTTGTAAATCGCTCGGGGTGGCGGGCGTCCAGCACCGGCTTGGTGCAAGTGAGGGGGAGGCATTGGCCGATGTTTGCCAAGAAGATCAACCTTGATCATTCCTGCGATGGGCGTGTTGCATGAATCCCGTAATCGAACTCACCGGCGTTTCGAAGTCCTTCGCCGGAATCCGTGTACTGAATGATGTGTCCTTCGATATCCGCCGCGGCGAAGTTCACGCGCTTCTCGGTGAAAACGGCGCCGGCAAGTCCACTCTTATCAAGGTCATGGCCGGCCTGCACCGGCCGGATAGCGGCGCCATCGCCATCGATGGCGGGCCGGTCACGTTTGCCTCGCCGCGCGAAGCCCATGCCGCGGGTATCGCCACCGTGCATCAGGAACTCTTGCTGTTTCCCGAATTGACGGTCGCCGAAAACGTCTTTCTGGGCCAGGCGCCGAGGACCTCATGGGGCGGCCTCGACTGGACCCGGATGCGCAACCGCAGCCGCCAGATACTCGATTCCCTCGATTGTCCGGAACTCGATGTCGACGCGCGTGTCGGCGCGCTTTCGGTCGCCAACCGGCAACGCGTCGAGATTGCCCGGGCCCTGTCGCAGGAGGCGCGGGTCCTGATCATGGATGAGCCGACGGCGGCCCTGGCCGAAGCCGATGTGCAGCGCCTGATGGATATCGTGCGCAAGCTCAAGGCGCGCGGCGTCGCCATCGTCTATGTCAGTCATCGCCTGCCGGAAATTTTTGCTCTCGCCGACCGGGTGACTGTGCTGCGCGATGGCAATCATGTTGGCACCAGGGACATCGCGGAAGTTGACGAGACCTCGCTGGTCTCGATGATGGTCGGCCGCGCCATCGACCGGCTCTATCCCAAGAAGCAAGGCAAGAGCGGCGAGACGCTGCTTGAATTGCGCCAGGTATCGCACAAGTCCGTGGTACGCGACATTTCCCTTGAGCTCAGGCGCGGCGAGATCCTCGGCATCGCCGGTCTGGTGGGATCGGGGCGCACCGAACTGGCCTTGACGATTTTCGGAGTGACGCCGGCAACCGGCGGCGAAATTCTGCTCGATGGCAAGCCGGTGCGGATTAATAGCCCGGAAGCGGCGCGCGATCTCGGTATCGCCTATGTGCCGGAAGACCGCAGCCTGCAAGGCCTGATCCGGACGCAGACGATTGCCGAAAACATTGCCCTGCCCATTCTCAAGCGGCTGATGCGCGGGATATTCGTCGACACCGCCAAGATGGCGGTGGAAGCCAAGAAAGCGATTGCCGATTTCGGCATAAGGGCGCGGGGGCCCGAGCAGATCGTGCGCGAGCTGTCCGGCGGCAATCAGCAGAAGGTGGTGCTCGGCAAGTGGCTGGCCACGGCGCCACGGGTGCTGATCATGGATGAACCGACGCGCGGCATCGATGTCGGCGCCAAGGCGGATATCCATCAGCTGATGCGGAAGCTGGCTGGAGACGGCATCGCCATATTGATGATTTCCAGCGAACTGCCCGAAGTGCTCGGCATGAGCGACCGGGTTCTGGTGATGAACGGCGGCCGCATAGTTGCCGGCTTCGACAAGGATCAGGTGACGCCGGAGGCGGTCGGAGCCGCCATGACCCAGACGGCCGGCCGGGCCGCCGCAGCATGACCGACGCCGCAATTCACCGGCCGGTCGGGCGCCAGGCCTTGCGCCGGTTTCTCGCCGGCTACGGCCAGGAAATCGTGGTGTTTCTGTCGATCGCCATTCTGTTCGCCGTGGTCGGCGCCTATAACCCGCGCTTCCTCTCGGACACGAACATCAACAGCATTTTTGCCGGCAACGCCTATATCGCGATTGCCGCCATCGGCATGTCCCTGGTTATCATCTCCGGCCACATCGATGTCTCGGTCGGCTCCTTGATTGGCGTGATCGCCACCATCGCCGGCACTCTTGCGGTTGCGGGCTATCCCGTCTGGATGGCATGGTCGGTGCCGATCCTTTTTGCCGTTGCCGTCAATGCCGGTGTCGGCGCCCTCATCGCCTACGCGCGCATTCCGTCGATTGTCGTGACCCTCGGCATGCTGTCGATTCTCAAGGGCGGGCTCATCAGCGCAACGGGAGGCGCCTGGATTACCGACATGCCGGAGGCCTTCATGCTCGCGCAGATGCGCCTCATCGGTATTCCCTCGGCCGTCTATTTCATGGTGGCGCTGACAGCCCTTGCCGCGCTGTTCATGCGCTACACCGATTTCGGCCGCGCCGTCTATGCGGTCGGCGGCAATCTGGAAGCCGCCCGTGCCGCGGGACTCAGCCCCGAGCGCACCGTCGTCGGCGTCTTCGCCTTGCACGGATTCTTCGCCGGCATTGCCGGCATTCTCTTTGCCACGCAGCTGCAGGTGATCCAGTCCACCGTGCCGCCCAATCTCGAACTGACCGTCATCACCGCTTCTGTGATAGGCGGAGTATCGATCCTCGGCGGCACCGGAACGGTGATCGGTTCGACGCTTGCGGCCATCCTCTTCGCCACCATCGGCTCGGCGCTGATCTTCCTCAATGTCTCCGCCTATTGGCTGCGCGCCGTGCTGGGCCTGTTGATCCTTGCGACGGTTCTAGCCGACATGGCCAGGCGGCGGAGGTCCAGATGACCGCCGGGCTACTCAAGCGCCATGAAACCATCCTGGCGGGCCTGACGGTTGTGGCCCTGATCGTCCTGGCGCTGCTGTCGGACAAGTTCTTCACCGCCGAAAACCTGCTGAACCAGGGCCGCCTGATGTCGGAAGTTGGTCTCGTGGCGCTGGCCATGACATTTGTCATCGTGACCGGGGGCATCGACCTCTCGGTCGGATCGATCCTCGGATTAACCGCTATCCTGCTCGGCGTCTTCTGGCAGAATGCCGGAATGCCATTGCCCCTTGCCATGGCTGCGGCACTCGCCTGCGGCACGCTGGCGGGTCTCGGCAACGGCCTCATCATCACCCGCTTCAGCGTGCCGCCGCTTATCGCCACGCTCGCCACGCTGGCCCTTTATCGCGGCTTCGCCGAAGGCATTAGCCAGGCCCGGTCGGTTCGCGGCTATCCCGAATGGTTCTTCTACTTCGGCCAGGGCGAGCTCCTGGGGGTGCCATTTCAGCTGTGGATTCTCGGCATCGCCACCGTCATTTCCGCCGTCATTCTGGGCATGACGCCGTTCGGGCGCGCCACCTATGCGATCGGCGCCAACGAAACCGCGGCGCGATTTTCCGGCATTCGTGCAAATGCCACAAAGCTGTGGATCTATTCGGCGGCCGGATTTCTGTCCGGGCTCGCCGCACTCGTCTTCGTGTCGCGGGTCACCACGACGCGGTCGGACATGGGAACCGGCCTTGAACTCGACGTCATCACCGGCGTGGTACTCGGCGGCACCAGTATTTTCGGAGGGCGCGGCACCGTCATAGGGACGGCGCTCGGCCTGATCCTCATTCAGGCCCTCAAGAACGGATTGGCGCTTTCGGGCGTCAAGGGAGATGGAACCATCGTGGTTATCGGCATCGTGCTCATCGGGG
>JANMQB010000581.1:0-3728 GCA_031370155.1 Hyphomicrobiales bacterium
GAGAAGCTGCCATGGTGCTGATCAATTGCGACATGGGCGAAAGCTTCGGCATCTGGCGAATGGGCGATGACCAGCGCATCATGCCTTCGATCCATATCGCCAATGTCGCCTGCGGCTTCCATGCCTCGGACTTCAACCACATGCGCGCCACCGTGAAGCTGGCCAAGCAGCATGGCGTGAAAGTTGGCGCCCACCCCTCGCTGCCCGACTTGCAGGGCTTCGGGCGCCGCGAAATGAAGATCGGCCGCGAGGAGCTCGCTAACTGCATCATCTATCAGGTGGGAGCGCTCAAGGGCTTTCTCGAGGCGGAAGGCATGCCCCTGAACCACATCAAGCCGCACGGCGCGCTCTACGGCATGGCGGCGCGCATGGAGGAGATCGCACATGCCGTCTGCGACGCGGCCGACGTGTTCAAAGTGCCCCTCATGGGCATGATCGGCACCTGCCACGAACGCATCTACATGGCACGGGGCCACAAGTTCATCGCCGAGTTCTACACCGACCTCGACTATGCCGACGACGGCTCGCTTATCATCACCCGCGAGCACGAGGCCAAGGATCCGAAGGATGCGGCCGACCGTTCGGTGCGGGCCATCAAGGAAGGGAAGGTCAAGAGCGTGGGCGGCAAGGATGTGGCAGTCAGGGCCGATGCGATCTGCGTGCATTCGGACACCCCCAACGCGGTGGCGATCGCAGTTGCCGTCCGGGACGCCGTCAAACCGTATCTCGACGCTGCCTGATTAGACGAGGAGCACCATGACAAAGCAGATCCTTTCCCCGCTTCCTGGAATTTTCTACAGGAAGCTCGCGCCCGACAAGCCGCCGTACAAGAAGGAAGGCGATAGCGTTGATGCCGGCGAAGTCATCGGCCTCATCGAGGTGATGAAGACTTTCAACGAGGTGAAGGCGGACACCGACGGCAAGATCGTCAGGTTCCTCGCCGAAAACGAGGAAGAGATCATGGCAGGTCAGCCGCTCGTAGAACTCGCCTGAGCCATGGCGATCTCCAAGCTCCGTATCGTGAATCTCGGCGAAATTGCCGTGCAGAGGGCTAATTTCCATACGCGCTGGCTCGAGGGCTGGCTCGAAGAAAACGCGGAGAAACTGAGTTCATGAGGGAGGCGGTCCACACATGAAGACGCGATATTCCTACGGGGGTGATGAGCACATCTTCGTCGAATGCGACGAGGAGATGTCCCTTGAAGCCTTCTTCAAGGGCCTGTCGATCACCAATGCCGTGAAGAAGGCGAGGATCAAGGGCGTGACCGAAATCTGTCCGGCGAACGCCTCGTTCCAGATCAAGTTCGACCCGGACAAGATCAAGCCCGCCGACATGCTCAAGAAGCTCAAGGCGATCGAGAAGGCGGCAGGCAAGGCCAAGTCCTCGCTCAAGACCCGCATCATCGAGGTTCCGGTCTACTACAACGATCCGTGGACCCACGAGACGCTGATGCGGTTCCGCGACCGTCATCAGGATCCGCATTCCACGGATATCGAATACACCGCGCGCATCAACCACCTCGACGGGATCGGCGGTTTCATCAAGGCGCATTCGGGCGCGCCGTGGTTCGTCTCCATGGTGGGCTTCGTGGCGGGTCTGCCGTTTCTCTACCAGATGGTGGATCGCAAGCGGCAGATCCAGTCGCCGAAGTATCTGCGGCCCCGCACCGATACGCCGAAGCTCACGGTCGGCCATGGCGGCTGCTTCGGCTGCATCTACTCGGTGCGCGGCGCGGGCGGCTACCAGATGTTTGGCATCACCCCGATGCCGATCTATGATCCCAACCAGAAGATCAAGTACCTGCGCGACTTCATGTGCCTGTTCAAGCCGGGTGACATCGTGAAGTGGAAGCCGATCGACCGCGCCGAGTACGACGAGACCGTCGCGGCGGTGGAGAAGGGCAAGTTCGCGCCGCGCATGCGCGACGTGAACTTCTCGCTCGACGAGTTCCACACGGACATCGATGGCTATAACAAGAAGCTCATGGAGGCGCTCTATGGCCGTTAAAGTCGTCAAGTCGGGGCTTTCGACCACCGTGCAGGATCTCGGCCGCCCGGGCTACTATCACATCGGCATTCCGCTCTCGGGGGGCATGGACCGGCTGGCCCTGCGCGCCGCCAACATGCTGGTCGGAAACAGGGAGGATGCGGCGGTTCTGGAAGCCGTATTCATGGGACCGGAACTCGAGTTCACCGAGGACGCGACCGTCGCCGTGACCGGGGCGGAAATCCCGCCGAAGGTGAACGGCGAAGCCCGGTCTACCTGGACATCCTTCAAGGTGAAGAAGGGTCAGTCGCTGTCCTTCGAATTCCTCAAGAAGGGCGCGCGCGCCTACATTGCTATTTCAGGCGGCATCGATGTGCCCGTCGTGCTCGGCTCGCGTTCGACCTACGCGCTCGGCGGACTCGGCGGCTTCAAGGGCCGCAAGCTCGAGGCCGGCGACAATCTCCCCGTGGGCAAGGGCCGCGGGGTGCGGGAAGGGCGCAGCGTTCCAGAAAAGCTTCGTCGTTTACCGGGTTCGCCCGCGGAACTGCGCATGATGCCGGGTCTCTACTGGCACCGCATCACGGCGGAAGCGGGCAAAAACTTTTTCGAGGACACCTGGAAGGTGGCGCCGGAAGCGGACCGCATCGGCTACCGCTTCAAGGGTGGCCGACCACTCGAATTTGTGCCGCGCGATGAGCCCTTCGGCGCCGGATCCGATCCCTCCAACATCGTCGATGCCTGCTACCCCTACGGTTCGATCCAGATCCCGGGTGGAACCGAACCCATCGTGCTCCACCGCGACGCCGTCTCGGGCGGCGGCTACTTCATGGTCGGAACCGTGATTTCCGCCGACATGGACCTGATCGGCCAGCTACAGCCGCACACGCCGACGCGTTTCGTCGAGGTCACGATGGCGCAGGCGCTCAAGGCGCGCGGGAACCGGCACAAGCTCCTCGACCAGATCCGCGCCTCGCTCCGACAATCGGGAGAAAGACATGAACGGCAGTCTCGCATCCGCGTTCCTTTTGACAATTGAAGATGCGGCCCGGATCGGCCCGAAGCGATCCCGCCCCCAACGTCCTTGACGGCACTTGCTCGGCCTCCGCACTGGATCGCAGGACGAGGGACACATCGATGATTCGCTGGCGTGGAATGCCGCTTGGGCGCCTGTCGCGGCGCGAGTTGCAGAAGGCGACGGAAGCGGCGATTGCGCAGGCCCTGCGCAGCCGCGACTTGGGCAAGGCAGACCGGCGTCTCGATGCCGTCGTCTTCGGTTTCATGCTCGGCGCTTTGGTCGCCCCGGCGGGATTCATCGCCGCGACCATGCTGACCTGAGGCCGTCTCAGGCCGCGCTCAGCACGTGGCCGACAAAGGGCAACTCGCGGAACTGGTGGGCCATGTCCATGCCGTAGCCGACGACGAATTTGTCGGGGCAGAGAAAGCCGCGGAAATCGGCCTTGATGTTGGCGGCAAGGTACCCCGGCTTTTCCAGGAGCACCGCGGTCGTGACGCTCGTTGCACCGCGCGCCGAAATCAGGTCCTTAGCGAAGGCCAGGGTGCGTCCCGATTCGAGAATATCGTCGATCAGCAGCACGTCACGGCCATCGACGGTATTGTCGACATCCTTGAGCACGGTAATCTGTCCCGAGGATGACATGCCGGAATGATAGCTGGCGAGCTGCATGAACTCGATGCTCGGCGCGAGCCCGACATGATGCAGCGCGCGCACGAGGTCGGCGGC
>JANMQB010000600.1:0-1753 GCA_031370155.1 Hyphomicrobiales bacterium
GTGATTGACCTTGGCGCCGGCGCCGATCTTTGCCTGCTTCACCTCGACGAAATTGCCGATATGAACTCCCGCGCCGATCTCGGCGCCGGGCCGGAGCCGCGCATAGGGGCCGACGCGCGCACCCGCCGCGATCATGGCACCTTCGATGTGCGAAAATGCCAGGATGCTGACATCGTCCCCGACGCTGACACCCGGGCCGAAGACCACATGGGGTTCGATGACGACATCCCTGCCGAACTTCGTGTCGGCGGAAAAGAACACGGTCTCGGGGGCGGCAAGGGTGACACCTTCCAACATAAAGCGGCGGCGATAGCGCGCCTGAAACGCCGCCTCGATCGCCGCAAGCTGAACCCGGTCGTTGACGCCCGCCACTTCGGCTTCCGGACATTCGACCAGCGCCACATGGCGCTTGGCCTTGGCCGCCAGGCCCGCGAGGTCGGTCAAATAGAATTCCTTCTTGGCGTTGGCGTTGCCGATGTTCGGCAGCAGCGTCCACAGGAGTGTGGCATCGATGGCGATCAGGCCGGAATTGCACAGATCGATCTTGCGCTCGCGGGGCGAGGCGTCGAGCTCCTCGCGGATGGCGGTAATGTGGCCCTTGGCATTGCGGATGAGGCGCCCATAGCCCGCGGGATCGGCGGCCTTGAAGCCCAGAACGGCCATCGGCGTCCGGGGCGTCACGGCCTCGGCCAGAGCCGCCACGGTCTCGGTGCGGATCAGCGGCGCATCGGCATAGACGACAAGCACGGTGCCGGGGAAACCCGCCAGCGCCGCCTTCGCGGTCGCAACCGCATCTGCGGTGCCGCGCTGCTGTTGCTGAAGCGCGATGCGGGCACCGGCCAGGTGGCGCGGCACTTCCTCCGCCACGGCCTCCATGCCGAGACCAACCACCACCACGGTGCGAGAGGGCTTGAGCGGCTTGACGGCTTCCAGCACATGGCCGAGGAGGCTCCGCCCGGCCGCCCGGTGCAGCACCTTGGGCAGGGCGGACCGCATCCGTGTCCCCTTGCCCGCCGCCAGTACGACGATCGCCAATTGCCTCATGATGGCCCGTGTCATTTCAGGATTCTTTCCCCCTGTCAAAGCAGAGCCCGGGCCATGTGGCGGTAATGTGTTGGCGCCATTAACCTTGGCGGCGCACTTGACCCCACGGCCCCCCGCAACTATGGTCCGGCCGCTTCGCAAGACGATGGCTGCGGGCCCGTAGCTCAGTGGTAGAGCGTCTGACTTTTAATCAGTAGGTCGCGCGTTCGATCCGCGCCGGGCTCACCATAAATTCAATCAGTTAGACAATCTTGTCTCTTCTCGCCTTTGCTCATGGGACGCTAATGGGACGCAGCGGGCTCAATCTCGCCTGTTGTGCGCTCCGCCCGGAGCTTCCTTACTTGGGCGGCGTCATGCCACCGAAGGTGCTTGTCCGTCGCCCTGCATGGGCCGAGCTTCGACCGCTTCGTGACCGGGGGCACGGGGGTGAAAGGCGTCGGCCGATCTTTCGAGTGGCCTTTCAGATTTTTCCCTAGAGAACTTTGACCTCTCGTTGGGAGAAAAGTATCAACTTCTCCTGATCTACGGAGAGACTGGGTAAGCATGGCCGTGAAAGCTGCAAAGTCGAAGGTCGCGCGGCGCAAACCGCCGAAGAAGAAATGGCGCTATGTCTTCAATGGCTCCGTTTGGCCACCGAGCGCGTTCATAAGTCTGCCCGGTCCAGTACAGGTAACATTGACCGGTGGTTGGGGTTTGGCCGGTGAATTGG
>JANMQB010000009.1:0-5087 GCA_031370155.1 Hyphomicrobiales bacterium
GCAGGAAACCGATGACGATGCCGGGCATGGACAATGGCAGCTCGACCTCCTTGAACACCTGCCAGCGCGAGGCACCGAGATCGTAGGCCGCATCGCGCGTCTCGTCGGGAACCATGCCGATGCCAAGCGTCATTGGGAACAGCATGAAGGGCAGGTAAACATAGACCATGCCGAGAACGATGGCCGTGCGCGTGAACAGCATGCTTTCCAGTTCAATGCCGAATACCGACTTGAGAGAGCCGAGCAGAACGCCGTTCTTGATCAAAAACAGCACCCAGCCATAAAGCCGGATGTTCTCGGAGACGAAGAGCGGAATGGTGAAAAGCAGCGTCAGCAGCATTGCCCATCTGCCGAACACCCGCACCAGGCCGTAGGCCACCGGATAGCAGATGACGGCAAGCAAGCCGACGGTTAGCGCCGCCAGTCCCAGCGACCAGAGGAAGGAGATATAATTCGTGCCCTGGAAGATGGTGGCGTAGTTATCGAAGGTAGGGGCCGCGGCAAGCGAGAAGGTCCGCGGCGGCATGAAGCTGAACCAGATGACGGCGGCGAGCGGCGCCGCGAAGCCGATCAGCAGGAATACCAGCACCGGTATTGCCGATCTTTCGCCGGGACCGAGTTGCAGGCGGGCGCGCATCAGTCCGTCACCACGATCGAATCCTTGGCATCCCAGCCGATCCGCGCCTCGTCGTCGAGTTTGCCGGCGAAAGCCTGTTGCCGCAGTTTCTCGACAACGAAGACCGTATCCCCCACCCGCACCTGATACTGGATGCGCGAGCCCATCACATATTCATTGTAGAGGCGGCCAGTCACCGAATTGTCCGCCTCCGATGCCTTGCCGATGAAGCGCATGAACTCGGGCCTGATCACCAGATGCCCGGCGGCGAATCCAGGCGGCAAGGCCGGGGGCTTTATGATTCCCGTCACGGCGGACGATGTGAGCCTGCCGCCCTTGCCCGTCGCGACCGGAATAACATTCACGTCGCCGATGAATTCCGAGACGAACCTGGTATTGGGAGTGCTGTAGATCTCATGCGGCGTACCGACCTGGACGAGCTTTCCCGCCCGCATGACGCCGATCCGGTCGCTCATCACCATGGCTTCCTCGAGCGAATGGGTGATGTAGACGAAGGTCTTCTTCGTCTCCCGGTGAATATCCTTGAGTTCTTTTTCCAGCGTCTTGCGCAGCTTGTAGTCGATGGCCGAAAGCGGTTCGTCGAAGAACAGGATTTGCGGATTGTAGGCCAGCGCCCGGGCCAGCGCCACGCGCTGGCGCTCGCCGCCCGAGCATTTCAGCACGTTCTTGCCGTAATAGGATTGCGGCAGCCGCAGCAGGTCCATCAGCTCAAGCGCGCGGGCTTTGCGTTTGGCCGGAGCTTCGCCGCGCATCTTGAGCGAGAATTCGATGTTCTCGCCCACCGTGCGGTGCGGAAACAGCGCCAGCGACTGGAACACCATGCAGGTGGGCCGCCGGTTGGCGGGCACATCGTTGATGCGTTCCCCGCGCAACAGAATGTCGCCGCCCGTGGGCTGATCCATGCCGGCCAGCATGCGCAAGAGCGTTGTCTTGCCGGAACCTGAAGGCCCGACGATGGTGAAGAATTCGCCTTCCGCGATGTCGAGGTCGATCGCATCCACAGCCGCGAGACTGCCGAATGTCTTGCGGACCGATTTCAGCGAGAGAATGATCGGGCGATCGGTCATGTGAAGCATTCGGTCATCAATTGGATCGGCCGGCAACCTCCAAGGCGGTTGCCGGCCCTTACGCGTGTGAGGAGATTCAGCCGCCCGAGGCTTAGCGTTTCGCCGCCGTCATGATGTCGAGCAGCTTGTCGTAGTCGGGAACGATATCGTATTCGATCGAGCCGGCCATCTCCTCATCGAGGCTGTCCCACTGGATGGCGTCGAGTTCCTCGGCGGTGAACAACTTGAAGCAATTGGGGTTGGCCATCTGCGCCACCGGATTGAAAGTGCCTTCGGCGAAGGCCACGGTATGGGCGACGTCGGGGGCCTGCACATATTCGAGGAATTGCGTGGCGAGCGGCGAAAGCTCCGGATTGTTGACGGTCGAGGTGACCTCGATCCACGAAATGCCGCCCTTGCCGCCGGCCATCGGTCCCGATTTGGGCGTGATGCCGCGGATATTCGGATGGCCGTCGGCCCGCGCCGGCGATGCCGAATAGGTGCCGCCGGTGAGGTGGAAGTCGATTTCGCCCGCCACCAGCGACTGGTTCATTGTGGCGATGTCGCCGACCAGCTTGGCGCCCTTGAACACGCGCTTCGCCGCCTCGGTGAACTTCGCCACCTCGTCGTCGGAATGCACCTTGAACGGATCGAAACCGGCGATGCAACAAATGCAGAACACGTTCCAGTCGTCGGATTCGAGAATACCGTATTTCTTGTCGTTGGCCGGGTCGTTCCATAGGTTCCAGCCCTGGTCCTCGGCCGTGGCCCGGCTCACCTTGTCGGTGTTGACCACGAAGCTATAGGGCCCAAAGCGTTGGCACATGCCGAGAAGTTCAGTCCCGCTGTCGTCCATCGCCCATTTGTAGGGCGGCTTGAAGGCCGGCAGCATCTTGCTGAAGTAAGGCTCGAACTTGGCCCGGTCGAGCGGCCTGATCAGCTTCTCCGGGTGCATGACCTTGCGTGCCCAGGGATTGTTGACGTTGATCAGGTCCCAAACATTGGTTTCCCCGGCCCGCAGCCGGTTGATCATGGTGGGATCGTTGGTGAGCGACTCGGCCTTGACCGTCGCCCCAGTCGAGGAGCGGAACGGATCGAGTACCTGGGCCGAATTGTAGCCCTCCCAGCACAGGATGTTCAGTTCTTTTTCGCGCGCCGCCGAGGCGATGCCCGGTGCCGCCGCCGCGCCCCCGGCGAATGCCGCCGCCCACAGGGCCGACTGCTGCATGAAATTACGGCGTGAAATCTTGCTGCTGTTTGCCATGTCTCACTCCCTGAATCACTGTTGCGGATCATTCGCTCGCCACGTCCCGAGGATGTCCGGCGCGGAATTGAGCACAATTTTTTCCTGCTAGTAAAGGGACAAGACGCCGGACGGCTCAGGCAAGCCCCATCGCCGCCTTGAGTTCGGCACTCGACAGCACGTGGCAATAGATCATGTTGATGATCTCGAGCTCCTTGACGTGGAGGTCATTCGATCCCGCGGCGCAACAATCCTCGACAACCACGACATTATAGCTTTCATCCGCCAGACTCCTGACTGTCGATGACACGCACTGATCGGTGAAGATGCCGCAGCAGATGACGTTCCTGACGCCGAGATTGTGCAGGATGAGGCGGAGATTGGTGCCGGTCAGCGCCGAGTCGGTGGTCTTGGTGACGACGATCTCGTCGCCCTTTGGCTGCAAGGCGTCCACCAGTTGCGATGGACGCTCATCCTTCGGCAGCAAGAGGTTGTTCCAGCCGGGCATCTTCTGCGACAGCGACCGGTCGCGTCCGTCTTTGGTATGGCAGGCGATGCGGGCGAAGAGGCATTCGATGCCGTTGTTGCGGGCCAGCCGCAGGAGGTCGGCGGTACGCGGGATGACAGTTCCATTCATACGCTCGTGGAACGGCGTCCAGACATCGTAGCGGCGCTGCTCGTCGGGCGAGAGTTTGGCGCGGTCCGGCCGCCCCAGATAGGTATTCTGCACATCGATGACCAGCAGCGCCGTTTGTTTCGGATCGAGGACAAGGTCGTCGGGCTCGGGCGCGCCGTCATAATAGATGGAGCGGAACGCGGTCTTCCAGTTCATGGCATCCTCAGAAGCGGTAGGTGAAGAGGCCGCGGCGCTCATAGGTCTCGGCCGCTTCCTCGACGAAAGCGGCGACCCGCTCGGCCTTGTGGGTCTCGCGCAGGATCTTCGCGGCATCGAGCAATTGCTGTTTCGTTTCCGTCCGGCCGGGGCGCAGCAGTTCATAGACTTCCATGATGAAGTCCTGCGGCACATCGACAAGTTCCGAGGCCCGCTCGAAATTGAGCGCCAGCGTCGGCCGGCCGGCGGCGCGGGAGATTTCCGCCTGGTCGCATAGCGCCTTCGGCGTGATCCGCAAGTCCTCCATGGTGATGCCGCTGGCGAGAACCGCATCGAGCGTGATCTCGGAGAGCCGCTTGCCGCGCTTTCCCGCGATCCGTTCCGGCTGCGTCTCGGCCAAGGGATAGTCCGCCACCGTGAGCTTTGCCGTCATGACTTGGCTCCGGTGAACCTTACTTCGATTTCTTCGGGCTCGGCGCCCTCTGCCGTCATCGCCGTCTCGATCGCGTAGATCAGCGCCACGCGCGCGTGATAGCGCGAGCCCATGGCCTCGCCGCGCGTCGGCACCACCACGGGTTCGGGCATTTCGCCCAGCGCATAGGCCGCCGCATTGGCGGCAAGCCCGCGATAATGTTCAAGCCGGGTGATCGGAGCATTGGAGAAGAGCTCGAGATTGTTGTGCGGCAGCCGGTCGCGTTGATGGATGACCGCCGTGCCCTTGGCCTGAATGCCGATGCCGATGCCCGAGCCCGCCAGCCGTGCCGCCGAGAGGCCGAGGAAGGACGTATCCGCCGTATGCAGGAAACGCACGATGCGCGGTTTCAGGCCCCGCTTGGCGACGGCTTCCGTCATCACGGAAAGGACATCCGACAGGCGATGTCCAGCGGTCGTCTGATAGAGCTTGATCCCGAAGGCCGGGCTGATGCCGATGACCACGTCCTTGCCATTCGTCCCCGGCCGGGCGGCGCCCGAGGCGCGATAGCGGATACGCTTGGCTTCGTCCTTTTCGTTCATTGCCTCGGAGCGCAGAACCTCCTTCCGGTCGAGCACATCGCGAATCGAGTTGAGTTCCTGCCGGCGCGCCTCCGACACGCGATAGCCGCTGCCGGGGCCGAGATAGTCGTTGGGATCGTTGACGGCGCTGACGACCTTGCCGTTCCGCACCACCGCCGAGGTTTGCAGATAGTCGCCGGAGACGCGAAGCTTGACGACATTGAGGAGGTTTCCCGCCTCTTCCCGGAAGCCGCGCTTGGCCAACGCCTTGATGACGTCAATGACCGTGATGCCGCGCGCCTTGATCGCCCCGCTGATCAGCGCCACGTCGCGCGG
>JANMQB010000021.1:0-2555 GCA_031370155.1 Hyphomicrobiales bacterium
GTGATACCCGCGAGGTAGCCGCCGATCACCCACCCGGAGCGGAGGCCGCCAGGAGTGTCACACCATCGTCACCGTGCTGTGCGACTACGCCACCCGCTACGCGTCGAAAATGTTCAGTCCCGCCTTCCTGCGCGAGAAGAACCTGCCGGTGCCGAAATGGCTCGAAGCCAAACCGCGGGTGCCGGAAGTCTTCGAAGAGGTCCCGGCTTGACCGCCCTGCTCTTCCGCGACGATGCCTATCTGCAATCCTGCGCCGCCACGGTGACCGGCATTAACGAACGGGGCGGCATCGTTCTGAACAAGGGCAAGATCAACCGCCGCATCCGGCTGGTATTCGCATGACGGAACATCTTGTTTCCACCCAATGGCTCGCCGATCATCTCGACTCTCCCGACATCGCCATTGTCGATGCCTCCTGGCACTTGCCGGCGGCCAAGCGCGATGCCAAGGCGGAATTTCTCCAGACGCGCATACCCGACGCCCAGTTCTTCGACATCGACGATCTCTCCGACACATCGAGTCCGCTCCCCCATATGCTCCCCAGCCCGGAGAAATTCGCCTCGCGCATGCGCAAGCTCGGCATCGGCGACGGCAAGAAGGTGATCGCCTACGATGCGGCGGGGCTTTTTTCGGCGGCGCGCGCCTGGTGGATGTTCCGCGCCTTCGGCCACGACGATGTGGCGGTCCTCGACGGCGGCTTGCCGAAATGGATGGCCGAGAACCGGCCCCTCGCAGAAGGTCCGCCGCGGAAGCCGCAGGAGCGCCATTTCACCGCGCGCTTTCAGTCGATGATGGTGCGCGACATGCCTGATATCGCCATGGCCATCGGGACCGGCGCCGCGCAGATCGCCGATGCACGATCCCCCGGCCGCTTCCGTGGCGAGGAGCCGGAGCCGCGCCCCGGGGTGCGCGCCGGTCACATGCCGGGCGCCCATAATGTCCACTATGCAAAGCTGCTGAAGCCCGACGGCACCATGAAACCGGCCGACGAGATCGCCAAGGTCTTCGCCGCCGCCGGCATCGATCTTGCCCTTCCGGTCATCACCAGTTGCGGTTCGGGCGTCACCGCCGCCATCCTGTCGCTCGGCCTCACCATGCTCGGCGCCAGGGATCATGCGCTCTATGACGGCTCGTGGAGCGAATGGGGTGCGGCTCCCGATACCCCCGTCGCCACCGGCCCCTGAACCCATGCGCAAGGTCAAGACGACCGTCACCTATCTGGAGATGACGGCGGAGCCCCGCTTGCATTATTCGCCGCCCGCCAATCTCAAGCTCATGCTGATGCGGGCGGAACAGCCAAGCGTCGGCTTCTACCGCTATCTCTACGATGCAGTGGGCCGCGATTTTCTCTGGGTCGACCGCAAGAAGCTGAGCGACAAGAAACTGCTGGCAACGATCCGCGCTGAAGGCGTGGAAGTTTGGGTGCTTTATGTGGCGGGCGTTCCGGCCGGTTATTTCGAAGTCGATGGCCGCGAAAAATCTGCCGTCGAGCTCCAGTATTTCGGCCTGGCCTCGGATTTTCGCGGACGCGGCCTCGGCAAGTGGTTCATGGCCGAAGCGATCAGGGCCTGCTGGGCGTTGAAGCCGGAGAAGGTGGTGGTCGAGACCTGCACCCTCGACGGCCGCGCCGCCCTCCCCCTCTACCAGCGCATGGGTTTCGTCCCCTATGCGCGGAAGGAGAAGGTGATGGAAGTCAGCGATTGACGGCGGAGTCGCGCAACCAGGCGGCCAATCGATCTTCCGTGACTTCGCCCGCGGCCAAGCCGTAGATCATGGTAACGATCATCGGTTCTTCGAACTCGACTACGACGCCGTTTATCCCGAGAAACACCACCGCGCACAAAGTGCCGGTGCGCTTGTTGCCGTCGATGAACGGGTGGTTCTTGACGACCCCCGTGCAATAGGCCGCCGCCAGCCGGAAAACGTCCGCCTCAGGCTCATAGGCGTGAATATTTTCGGGCCGCGCCAGCGCGCTTTCCAGGAGGCCCGGATCGCGCACGCCATCGGCGCCACCAAAGCGCGCAAGCGACTCCCGGTGGAAGGCCTCCACCATGTCCTTGGTCAGCCAGATCATGGAGAGTGCCTATTCCGCGAGTTTCTTCATCGCGTTGGGATATTTGCGCATGAAGCCGCGCGCCGTCTCGACCGCCTTGTCGAATCCGGCATCATAAGGCGTAAGCTCAAAACCGCGCAGGGTGCGCACCGCATAGATTTTGTCGCCTTCGCCGAGACCAAGTTCCTTGGCAAGGTCGGAAATCGTCAAACTCAGCGAATTGCCGACCTTGCGGATGGTAAGAGGTTTGTTCATGACATCCCGTATATCCAAATGTATAATTATATATTTAGATATACGTTGTCAAGGGACTATCCCGCGGGCGGCACTCCGGCCCTTATTGCGGCGTTGCGATCCTGGCCACTATCTGCTCCTGGTGGAAGAACGGGTTCTCGCCGGCATAATTGAATGTCGATACCGACGTTATGTAAGTTTTGCCGGCGGCGGAATCGATGCCGAAGTAGTCGCCGATGAAAGTTCCCGATGTGCAGAAGCAGCTCGG
>JANMQB010000055.1:0-5331 GCA_031370155.1 Hyphomicrobiales bacterium
GCGCCGAAGGTGACGAGGGGGATCGAGCCTTCGTAGGTCTTTTCCTCCTTGGCGATCACCAGCGTGCCGAAGAAGATGAAGCAGCCGATGAGGGCGCCGACCGCGAACAGGATCAGCCCGAGATAGAAATGCGGCTGGGCCTGCAACGGCACGTAGGAGGTGAACATCACGCTCGAGTCGCCCTGCAGCACCGCGACATTGGTCATCAGGCCGCCGACGACCATCAGGGCGAAGCCGACCCATCCCCATCGGGGTGCTGCAATGCGGCTGCTGAGGATGACGGCGGAGGCGAAATACAGCACCGCCATTTCAAAGAAAATGATCCACAGCAGAAGCACGTCGAGACCATGTGCCGTCAGCAGAAGGTAAAACATGTCCGACGGCAGGAGATGCACCGCCGGCCAGCGGGTCAGCGCCACCAGCAGGCCGAAGGTGCCGCCGATGGCCAGGAAAATGACGGCGGCGACCGCGTTGGCCTTGATCAGGCGCTCGGCGGCGAGATCGACCTTCAGACCGGTTGCCGGGCAGGTGCGGAATTTCGTGGCAAGCGCGCCGAGAACGTTCGCGGGTATGGCGGCAGTGGCCATGTTAGCCTCCCTGACCAGAATCGACGACGTAGATGCGCCCGGTCATCACATGATGGCCGAGGCCGCAGTATTCATTGCAGACGACGCCATAGGTCCCGGTTTCGGTCGGCGTGATGGTGATGATGTGCTCGAGGCCCGGATGAACCTGGATGTTCATGTTGATGGGCAGCAGCGAAAACCCATGCTGAAAGTCCAAGGAGGAGATATGCAGCTTGTAGGGCTTGCCCTTTTCAAGTTCGAGGACCGGCCACCACTCGTAGGTGCGGGCCAACATGTAGGCATCGCCGCCGGGTGTGGGCTTCGCTACGGGAATGCCGGTATCGCCTTCCTCGCGGATCTTGAATTTCTCGGCGAAGTCGTTGGTTCGCTGCTCGAACACGGCGGGATCGATGCGGCCGACTTGCGTCGACAGGTTCTGGGCCCCGTAAATGTGCCAGTAGATCATCATGAAGAACATGATGAGGCCCCAGACAAAGGCGAAGCCGATCCAGACCAGCTCGGCCTTGGCGATCGGTTCGTTCCACCAGACGCGAGATGCCGGAGGATGAATTGCCATTTTGGCCTCCTATTTCGCCAGTGGAATCTGGGTGATTTCCATCACGCCCCAGAGGATGTAGATGACGGTCGGAACCACCACACCGATGAATAGCAGCAGGAACGGATTGTCGAGAACCCGCTGCATGAAGGGAATCCGTTCAAGTGGCGCCGCAGCGGTTTCCGTTTTCGGTCGTTCAGCCATGGAATCCTCCCGCTCGCTCCCTGAATGGAGGGATGATGCGCAGCCGGTTGCATTTGAATCCTTGATCTAAGTCAAGTTCCGCGGGCCGTCGGTTTCCAAGTCCGCGCTGGAAAGACACCGGGTGGAAGCTGCGGCAGCCGCAATCCAGAACAACCGGTCGTTGCCATCACGCCATTGCGGGTCCGCATTTTACACAACAACTCAATAACTTCCTTAAGCATGCGGAGAGTTTATCTGCCTGACATTAGAACTGGTTACACCCCTGCAGCGTTTCATCAGCAATGATGCAAAGCAGCAAAAATTGGATCAGCATCAATGCCCCGGCAGTTATCTCGAATAATTTCACTTGCATGCCTTACAACGACCCTCCTCTTGGGCGGCTTCCACGTGGGCCACGCCGAGACTCTGCGGATGGGTGGCACGGGCTCCGGTCTGGAGCTCCTGCGAATGCTTGGCAATGTCTTCGCCGCCGATCATCCGGAATTGACGGTGGAGATCGTGCCAAGCCTCGGCACGAGCGGGAGTCTTGACGCGCTGGCGGACGGCATGATCGACCTTGCAGTGGCCTCGCGGGCGCTGAAGCCGGCGGTGACGGAAAAGGGCTTAAGGGAGGTCACATCCGCTCGCACGCCTTTCTTGCTGGTTACGTCGCGGCTGAACCCCGAGTCCATCAAAGCGGCCGATGTGGCAGCGGCTTTCCAGGGGCCCGCGCCCACTTGGTCGAATGGTGAGCCCATTCGGGTCGTCCTCCGCCCTGAAAGCGAGAGCGACACCCGGCTGCTCCAGGAGATTTTCCCCGGCATGCCCGAAGCGTTGGAAAAGGCGCGCTCCCGTCACGAAATCCCCGTTGCTCCCACCGATCAGGATAACGCGAGGGCCGCGGAAGAGCTCAAGGGATCGCTGGCCACTGCCACGCTGGTGCAGATCGTTACCGAAGGCCGCGCGCTCCGCGCCATCCCCATCGATGGCGTCGAACCGACCTTGGAAAACTTCGAGGCCGGCCGTTATCCCTATGGCAAAACCCTGCATTTCGTCGTCTTGGAAAAGCCCAGCGCAGCCGCCGGGGGCTTCGCCAGCTTCCTCACCTCGGAAGCCGCCGCTCCGCTCATGCGCCAGGCAGGCATTCTTCCGGCGGGACTATAGGTCGCTAAGTGACCACCCCCATCAGGTCGGTCATCAAGATTGCGGGAGCGAGCATTGCGCTGGTGGTCGGCATAGGTATCCCGCTCGGCTATAGTGTCCAGGAACTTCACCACGCCCGGCAGCACATGTTCTGGAAGGCCGAAAGAAGTGCCGAGCAGATCGCCGAACACGCCTATAAGATTGGCCCGCTCTGGTCCTACACTGTGCACCGGTTGGAGGAGATCCTGGCGCGGAGGTCGAACGAGGACAAGAGCTCCCGGCAAAGGATCGTAAGCCCGAATCGTAAGGTCATCTTCGAAGAGGAACGCGCGCTGGATTGGCCGATTCTCGTGGGCCAGGCTCCAATCCGAGTCGGTGAAAAAACGATCGGCTGGATAGAGGTGGAGGAGAGCCAAGCGCCGCTCCTGAAGGAGATCGGTCTGCTCGCGGCCATCTGCGGAATGTTGGGAATCGCGGCGTTCTTTAGTTTTCGCGTGCTGCCATTGCGAGCGTTGGATCGCGCCTTTGCCAGCCTTGAAACGCGCAATACGCAACTCAGGAATCAGTACGCCATCAGCGACGCCGCGCTGAACAACATGACTCAGGGCTTGTGCATGTTCGATGCAAAACAGCGCCTGATCATTTGCAACAAACGATACGCGGATCTCTACAGCTTCCCGGGGGATATCACGAAGCCGGGAACTCCGCTGACCGACATCATTGCGCATAGAATCGCGACGGACAATTACGGGGGGGGCACCGGAGCAGTACAGACGGGACCATCTGGCGGGAACTGCCGCCAAGGAGCGGAGCATCGAAATCACCGAACAGAGAGATGGACGCGTCATGCAGATTCTGCGTAATCCCTTGCCGAGCGGTGGCTGGGTTGCGACACACGAAGACATTACCGAGCGCCGCCGCGCCGAAGCCCGGATTGTCTATCTGGCAGGTCATGACCAGCTCACGGATTTGCCCAACCGTGTTCTCCTCCGGGAGAAGCTGGAGGCTGTCCTGGCGAAGGCGGCGCAGGGGGGCAGTTTCGCCGTGCACTGCCTCGATCTCGACCGCTTCAAGGCGGTCAACGACACACTCGGCCATTCAATGGGCGATGAGTTGCTGAAGCAGGTCGCCGAGCGGCTCCGCAACGCGGTTCGCGAAGACAACGTCGTGGCGCGGCTCGGCGGCGACGAGTTCGCCGTCGTCCAATGCGAGTTGGATCGGCCGGAGGCGGCCAGCGCCTTGGCCAACCGGATCATCGAAGTGATCGGCGAGCCCTACTACATCGACGGACAAAGAATTGTTATCGGGACCAGCGTGGGCGTGGCGCTTGCGCCGGGTGACGGCCTTGACCCGGATCAGCTTCTCAAGAATGCCGATCTGGCCCTCTACCGCGCCAAGGAGGACGGCCGAGGGACAGTGCGCTTCTTTGAGCGCGGAATGGACGCCCGCCTGCAGGCACGGCGTCTTTTCGAAACCGAGCTCCGGGCGGCGCTCGGGAATGGCGAACTGGAGGTTTATTACCAGCCGGTCTTCAATCTTGCGGCCAACGAGATCAGCGGTTTCGAGGCGCTGCTGCGCTGGAACCATCCGGTACGCGGCATGGTCTCGCCGGTCGAGTTTATTCCGGTGGCGGAGGACACCGGGCTCATTATACCGATCGGCGAATGGGTTCTGCGCCAGGCTTGCGCAGAAGCCGCTGCATGGCCGGCTCCCCTCCAGGTGGCTGTCAATCTGTCGGCGGTTCAGTTCAAGGGCCGCAATCTGGTCGGCACCGTCATGAGCGCCCTTGCCGCCGCCGGGCTCCCACCCGCCCGCTTGGAGCTTGAGGTAACGGAATCGGTGCTTCTGCTGGAGAGCCAAGCGACGCGCGCGACGCTGCACAAGCTTCGTGAACTCGGAGTGCGCATTGCGATGGACGATTTCGGCACCGGCTATTCCAGCCTCAGCTACCTGCGCAGCTTCCCCTTCGACAAGATCAAGATCGACCGCTCCTTCATTCGCGATCTCTCGACGAAGCCTGGCTGCACCGCGATCGTCCACGCCATCGCGGAGCTTGCGCGCAGTCTCGGAATGGCAACGACGGCCGAAGGGGTCGAGACAGAAGAGCATCTCACGCTACTCCGCGCCGAAGGTTGCACGGAGATACAGGGCTATCTGATCAGCCCGCCAAAACCGGCCGAAAATGTCCCGGCGCTGCTCGCCAAATACAATGTAGCGAGAGCAGCCGAGCCGGCTTCTATCAGCAAGTCAGTGCCGCCACGGCTAAAGCGAGTTTGACGACTTGTTGAGATTGACTGGCTTGGCCTGAGCAGGAACGGGAACCGATTGCCGTTCAGGGCGTTCTCTATCTGAGATGGGAGATTGAAGCCATGAGTTTATCGGACAACCCTCAACCCGCGCCGGACATTGCATTTCTCCGCAACACCGGCATCGCCCTCCTCACGCTTGCCTTGGTCGCGGGTTCCATCAGCCTGACTGGATCGCTCAAGGCGGTCGAGCTACCAGTGCAGATCAATCCGGTGGGCGATCTTGCCCAATCCACCGACCAAGCCGGATACATCAATCCAAATGAAGATATGCAGTAACAAACGCCGCAGCGAGCGGGTTGATCGATAGCTGAAACCAGCAATTTACTCCGCGATCCGCCCACCTTTTCATCAATTCCGCGATTGTCGGCTCAGGCTGCGGCCTGCGCCTTGGTGTCGAAGAACAGCGCCTGGCTGACCACCGCCTTGACCATTTCCGGCGTGAACGGCTTGGTGATGAGGAAGGCGGGTTCGGGCCGTTCGCCGGTCAGAAGCCGCTCGGGAAACGACGTGATGAAGATGACCGGCACCTGGTAGGAGGTCAGGATCTGGTTGACCGCGTCGATGCCCGAACTTC
>JANMQB010000046.1:0-4163 GCA_031370155.1 Hyphomicrobiales bacterium
CTCCAGCAGATGCGACACGAGCGGTGCCATGCCGTGGTAGCGGAGGCCGCCGGCATGGAAACCGGGCGGCATGAACGTCGATCCCAGCGTATGCATCTTGACCAGCGGCGTCAGGTGCGAGGTATCGCCGAAATCATAGGCGTATTTGCCGCGCGTCAGCGACGGGCAGGCGGCGGGCTCGGCGGCGATCACCCGCACCTTCCTGCCGCCGCGCAAGTGTTGGCCGATGAAGGGGAAGGTGAGGCCGGCGAAATTGGAGCCGCCACCGGTGCAGCCGACGATCACATCCGGATAGGCGCCGGCCATTTCCATCTGCTCGATCGCCTCGATGCCGATCACCGTCTGGTGCATCAGCACGTGGTTGAGCACGCTGCCGAGGGCGTATTTGGTGTCGGCGTTGGTTGCCGCTACTTCCACGGCTTCCGAAATCGCAATGCCGAGGCTGCCGTTGGAATTGGGATCCTGGCTGAGTATCTGGCGGCCCGCATTGGTCTCGGCCGACGGGCTCGGCGTGCATCTGGCGCCATAGGTTTCCATCAGCCCCCGGCGATAGGGCTTCTGGTCATAGGAGACCCTGACCATGTAGACCTTGACGTCGATGCCGAACAGGGCGCCGGCCATGGCGAGCGCCGAACCCCATTGGCCGGCTCCGGTTTCGGTGACGAGCTTGGTCACGCCTTCCTGCTTGTTGTAGAAGGCCTGGGCCACGGCGGTATTGGGCTTGTGCGAGCCGGCCGGGCTCACGCCCTCGTATTTGTAGAATATCCTGGCCGTGGTGCCGAGCGCCTTCTCAAGCCGGCGGGCGCGGTAAAGCGGCGTCGGCCGCCACATGCGGTAAATGTCGCGCACCGGTTCGGGGATTTCGATGTCGCGGTCGTGGGCGACCTCCTGCATGATCAGCGCCATCGGAAAAAGCGGTGCGAGATCGCCGGGACCGATGGGCTGCAGGGTTCCCGGATGCAGGACCGGCGGCAGCGCCTTGGGCAGGTCGGCGGCGATATTGTACCAGCGCTTGGGAATGCGCTCTTCGGCGAGGGTGAACTTGTTCTGATTGCGCGCGGCGCGCAAAACAGTGACCTTCTTTGGCGCCGGCTTTGCCTTCGCGGCGGCCTTCCGCCTCGCCGGAGCCGCCTTCTTGACGGGTTTGGCGCGCGACCTTGTGGCAGCTTTCCTGGCCGGTCTTGCTTTGCGTCTAGCCATTTCGTCCTCCCTGGTTGGGAGGAACTGTCGCGCAAGGCGGCGACAATTTCAAGCCGCGCCCGCTATGCGACCACGAACTGCGGCTTCATGTAACCCTGCAGATAGAGAAGTGCTGTCAGGTCGCCGTGATTGATGCGGATGAGGGAGGCTTCCTGGACATGCGGCTTGGCATGGAGGGCGACCCCCATGCCGGCCTCTATCAGCATGGCCACGTCGTTGGCGCCGTCGCCTACCGCGACGGTATCGGCGGAGTCGAGCCCGCGCTCGGCCGCGATGCGCCGCACGGCGTCCACCTTCGCGGCCTCCCCGAGAATGGGTTCCTCGACCCGGCCTGTGAGTTTGCCATTTTCGATCACCAGCCGATTGGCGGAATTTTCGTCGAAGCCCAGATAGGCCGCAATCTTCTCCGTGAACTGGCGGAAGCCGCCGGAAACCAGCGCGGTGCGGGCGCCATGGGCCCTCATGGTGGCGATCAGGGTGCGGCCGCCCGGCATGTAGGTGATCCGTTCACGGATGATCTTGCCGATCACCGCGGCATCCAGCCCCTCGAGGAGCGCCACCCGCTCCCGGAGCGCGCCAGCGAAATCAAGCTCGCCCCGCATCACCCGCGCGGTGATCGCCTTGATGGGATCGCCCAAGCCCGCCGCAACACCCAACTCGTCGATGCATTCCTGGCGGATCATGGTCGAATCCATGTCGGCGATGAGCAGGCGCTTGCGGCGGTTGTGGATCGACACCACCGCGGCATCGATGGGGAGCTTGGCGGCGTCAATCATGAATTCCGCCAGGCGCGCAAAGGCCGGCACTTCCGCCGCCTCGCCCGGTGCCAGCCAATGCGGCGCTTCCGAGCCCAGATCGCGCAGCAATTCGACGGCGCGGCCGTCGATTGCGCCGGAGCCCGGGGCTGCTATGAGAACGAGGACGGAATCCATATGGCAACTTCACCCCGCAAACGCGCGCTGCTTATCGCAGGCCCCACCGCCAGCGGCAAGTCGGCCTTGGCCATCAAGCTGGCGCGCGAACGGAGCGGCGTCATCATCAATGCCGATGCCATGCAGGTCTATCGCGAGCTGCGTATCCTCACCGCTAGGCCGTCGCCTTTTGAAGAGGCGCAGGTTCCGCACCGGCTCTATGGCCATGTCGCGGGCCGCGAGAGCTATTCGGTGGCCCGCTGGCTGGCCGATGCAAGGCGCGAAATCGAAGACGCCTGGGCGCGCGGTCTGCTGCCCATCGTCACCGGCGGGACCGGACTATATTTCAAAGCGCTGGAGCAGGGGCTGGCCGAGGTCCCAGCCATCGATGCCGTTGTGCGGAACAGGTGGCGCAATTTCGACGGCGATCTCCATGCCGCACTCGTCCGTCTCGACCCGGAGGCGGCTGTGCGGCTTGAGCCCAATGACCGGCAACGCATCGTCCGGGCACTGGAAGTTATCGAGGCGACCGGCCATCCGCTGTCCCACTGGCAAGCCGCGGCGCAGCAGGGGGCGGCGCTGGCGGGAGTCGAGGCTGAGCGCATTTTCGTCGATGTGCCGCGCGCCGAACTCTATGCCCGCGCCGAGGCTCGTTTTGACAGGATGATCGGCGAAGGGGCGATTGAAGAAGTCCGCCTGCTGCTCGATTACGACCCTTCCCTGCCCATGATGAAGGCGATCGGCCTTCGCGAACTTGCCGCTCACTTACGCGGAGAATTGGGACTTGATGAGGCGATCGCGCAGGCCAAGACCGCCACCCGCCACTATATCAAGCGCCAGCTCACCTGGTGGCGGGGGCAGGGCGGCTGGGGCAGGGGGTGATCGACGCGGTGAAGCTCGAGAACCGCATCCGCGGCCGCCGGTTACCGGGCCTGCTGTCCGCCGGCGCGTTTCCACGCATCCAGGCCGCCGTGGATGTGGCAGGTTTGGGTGAGTCCCGCATCCTGCGATGCCTGCACGGCCATGGCCGAACGCTCTCCGAAGGCGCAATAAAATACCAGACGCTTGCCGGCGGCCAGTTCGTGCAGGATACCGCCGCGCCCGATATTCTCCTGGAGCGCCGGATAGGGCGCATGCAGCGCGCCGGGAATCTCGCCATGCCGCTCGCGCTCGCCGCGCTCGCGCAAATCGACGAAGGCCACGTCCGGCTGGCCGATCAGCTCCATCGCCGCCACGGGCGTCAGGGCCCAGCCACGCCGGGCAATCTCGTCCTGCGCCAGTCCGACCCGCATATTGGCCGGCACCGCCACATCCATCATCTTGGGATTGGGAAGGTGGAGATTGTTCATCAACTCGACATACTCCTCGGCCGATTTGACCTGAAGCCGCGGATTGAAGGCCCGCTCCTCGGCGATGGTGCTGACAGTGTCGCCCTTGTAGTCGTGAGCCGGATAGACCAGCGTCTCGTCGGGCAGCCTGAGCAAACGGTTGAAGATCGACTCGTATTGCGATCTGGCGTCGCCGTTCTGGAAATCGGTGCGGCCGGTGCCGCGGATCAGCAGCGTATCGCCGGTGAAGACGCGGTCGGCGAGCGTGTAGGAATAGGAATCATCCGTGTGGCCCGGCGTGTAAATCACGCCGAGACTTACCCCCTCGATATCGAGGCGCTCGCCATCGGCAACCCGCATCGAGACGATGTCGGCCTTGGTCTGCTCGCCCATCACCGTGATGCAGCGGGTGCGATCGCGGAGCGCGCCGAGCCCGGTGATGTGATCGGCGTGCAGATGAGTATCCACGGCCTTGACCAGCCTCAGGTCGAGGTCGTTCAGGAGCTGAATGTAGCGATCCACCTTTTCAAGGACCGGATCGATTATCATGGCCTCGGCGCCGCGGCGGCTGGCGATGAGATAGCTGTAGGTTCCGGAGACGCTGTCGAATAGTTGGCGGAAGATCATGGCGCGTCCTCGTCAATACTTTCGCTGGCACTTCCCTTCTCCCATGGGGAGAAGGAAGGGCCCGCCGCGCAGCGGCGGGAGGATGAGGGGATCGGGT
>JANMQB010000089.1:0-11792 GCA_031370155.1 Hyphomicrobiales bacterium
GGGCCTTGCGGCGGTAGGTGCGGTCGGGCTCGAGGAACAGGTTCTTGGCCAGTTGCTGGGTGATGTGGAGCCGCCCTGGACGACGTGCCCTGCCCGGTAATTCTCGTAAGCCGCGCGGATCAAGCCTTGCGGATCGATGCCCCAATGGGAGCGGAAGCGGCGGTCCTCGATGGCGATCACCGCATTGGGCACATAATCGGGAAGATCGCCGAGGCGGACCTCGTCGCCGTAGAAGGCGCCCTGCTCGGCCAGAACGCTGCCGTCGGCGGCGAGCAGCATGATGCCCGGCTCGCGGGCGGGGATTTGCAGCACGCCCTTGCCGTCGAGGGTGAGCCAGACATAGCCGAAGCCGAGCCCGGCCGCGATCGTGCCCCAGAAGCCGATGAGGAAGAAGAAGAACAACAACTTCGAGCCCCGCCGCCGCTTGCCGGAGGGCTCGGAGATGCGGCTTGCAAACAGGTGCGGTTCGATGCGCTGCTTGCGTTTCGGCTTCTTGCGTTTGGTAAAAATGCCCATTCCAGTCCCGGCCTTGGCCCGCCCTGGAATTGTTCTAGCGGCTCGGCCTTGACGGGGAATGAATCCCGGAAAACATGGTTCAATCAAGGCTGGTGCGGGGCTACATGACGGCGCCCACCTGCCAGGGCACGAACTCATTGTCGCCATAGCCCAATTCCTCGGATTTGGTGGGCTCGCCCGAGGCCACCTTGAGGATGCGGTCGAAAATCTCAGCCCCCTTGTCGGCGATCGGGACGCCCTCCAGGACGTCGCCGCAATTGATGTCCATGTCATCGATCATGCGGCGGTAAACGTCTGAATTGGTTGCGAGTTTTATGGAAGGCACGGGCTTGCAGCCATATGCCGAACCGCGCCCCGTGGTAAAGCAGATGAGATTGGCGCCGCCCGCCACCTGGCCGGTGGCCGAGACCGGATCATAGCCTGGCGTATCCATGAAGACGAAGCCCTTCCCCGTCACCGGCTCGGCATAGCGATAGACATGGCGGAGCGTGGTGGTGCCGCCCTTGGCGGCGGCGCCCAAGGATTTCTCGAGGATCGTGGTGAGCCCGCCGAGCTTGTTGCCGGGAGATGGATTATTGTTCATTTCCATGAGGTTACGCTTGGTGTAGTCCTCCCACCAGTGGATGATGTCGACGAGTTTCCGGCCAACCTCGGTGCAAGAGGCGCTGCGCGTCAAGAGATGCACGGCGCCATAGATTTCCGGGGTTTCGGAGAGGATGGCGGTGCCGCCATGGTGGACCAGAATGTCGACAGCCGCTCCCAGGGCTGGATTGGCGGTGATGCCGGAATAGCCATCGGAGCCGCCGCATTGCAGGGCAAGCACCAGTTCCGAGGCGCGGCAGGTTTCGCGGCTGACGGCATTGACATGCGGCAGCATGGCGGTGACGGCGGCAACGCCCGCCGCCACGGTCTTGCGGGTGCCGCCCGTCTCCTGGATGGTCATGGTGCGGAAAGTCTCGTTTTCGACGATGCCATAGGCCTCCTTGAAGCGGGGAATCTGGAAGCCTTCGCAGCCCAACCCGACCATCAGCACGCCGCCCATGTTCGGGTTGGTGGCGTAGCCCCAGGTGGTGCGCTTCAGGATATCGAAGATGGCGCCGCGATAATCGATGACGCAGCCATTGTCCTGGCGAAGCGCCACGACGCCATCTATGTTGGGATAATCCTTGAGGATTCCGGAGCGGTTCATGTTCTCGGCGATGAAGCCCGCAACCGTCGCCGAGCAGTTCACGCTGGTCATGATGCCGATGTAATTGCGGGTTCCCACCTTGCCATTGGCGCGCCGGTAGCCCTGGAACGTCGCCTGCTGGCCGGCAGGCAGTATGTCCTCGGGCATTGCATCCTTGCAGAAGGCGTAATCGCGGGCGAAATCGGCCATGCCGGTATTGTGCTCATGAATCCAGTCGCCCTTGGCGATATCGGACTTGGCGAAGCCGATGATCTGGCCGAATTTGCGGACGGGCTCGCCGGTTTTTATGGTGGCGGCCGCCATCTTGTGGCCCTTCATGATGCGGTCGCGGGCAACGATCTCCTCTGGCGCCGTGGCGCCCTTCTCGACGACATCGATGGCGACAAGTACGTTGTCGGCGCTGCTCAGGCGCAGCATACGTGGAGGTTTCGGTGCAATTTGCGTCATGTTGGGCGACTTTCGCTGGCGAATTTTTGGTGCTTGTCTGCACTGGGATTCATACTAACATGTTAGCATGTCAGTTGCCGCCGTCACATATGATTTTCTCCGCCCCGGCCGGGCAGCGGCCAAGGGGGGCGCCACGGCCCGGGTGCATGCGGCGCTTCGCAAGGCGATTGTCTCGCTCGACTTGAAGCCGGGCGAGTTCCTCGACAAGCAGGCGATCGCCACCAGGCTCGGGGTTTCGCGGTTTCCGGTGGGCGAGGCCATGAACCGGCTCAACGCCGAAGGGCTCGTCGAAATCGTGCCGCAGAGCGGCTCGCGGGTGGCCTTGATCCGGATTTCCGACGCGCGCGAGAACATGTTCCTGCGCCGGGCGATCGAGACCGAGGCCATCCGTACACTGACGAAAACGCTGAGCGCCGACCGCATCGACGAGATGAAGCAGAATCTGCGCTACCAGGCGGCGGCGGTCGAGTCGGGCGACCGCAACGGTTTCCACCGCTTCGATCTGCAGTTCCACGCCATCGTTCTCGACGCGCTTGGCTTCGAGCGGGTGAAGATGGCGGCCGAGACGGCGCGGCTCGGACTCGAGCGGGTGCGGCGCATGCTCAGCTCGCGGCGGCGCCAGGAGGTGACGCTCGACGAGCACCGGGCGATCGTCGAGGCGCTGCAGCGGCGCGATGCGAATGCGGCGGTCAAGGCCATGCAGGCGCATCTCGACGCGGTGCTGACGGAGCTTGAAGCCTTCGCGCGGCAGCGGCCGGAACTTTTCGCCGATCTCAACAGCAGCGGATTGAGCGAGCCATGAAGAAGAACCGTTTCAAGGCGCCGTCGGGTGCCACCATTTCCTTCACCGAGCTTGGCTTCGGCAGCGCTCCATTGGGCAATCTCTACCGCGCGCATTCGGAGAAGAATGCGCAAGCCACATTCGAGGCAGCATGGAAGGCGGGTATGCGCTATTTCGACACCGCACCGCTCTATGGGCTCGGTCTTTCGGAAACGCGGCTCAATCATTTCCTGCGCGGCAAGAAGCGCAAGGATTACACGATCTCCACCAAGGTGGGACGGCTGCTGCAGGCCTGCCCGCCAAATGAACGCACCGGCATCGGCAAGTTTTTCGAAACGCCGTCGCGCCGCGAAATCTACGATTATACTTACGATGGGGTGATGCGCTCGCTCGAATTTTCCCTGGAGCGGCTCGGTATCGATTCCGTCGATATCCTTTTCGCGCACGATCTCGACGTCTTCACGCACAAGTCGGAAGCGGCGCGCGATGCACATGTGAAGACATTCATGGAAGGCGGTTACAAGGCGCTGCTCAAGTTGCGTGGCGAAAAGACGATCAAGGCCTTCGGCGCCGGAATCAATGAATGGCAAGTGGCCGAGACCCTGACGAAGCAGGGCGATTTCGACCTGTTCCTGCTGGCCGGGCGCTACACGCTTCTCGAACAGGAGGCGCTCAACTCCTTCCTGCCTCTCGCCGAAGAACGCGGCATCGGCATCGTGCTCGGCGGGCCCTATAATTCCGGCATTCTCGCCTCGGGACCGACGCCCGGAGCCTGGTACAATTACGAGCGCGCGCCCAAGCACATTTTGGACCGGGTGAAGAAGATCGAGGCGGTGTGCGCGCGCCACAAGGTGAAGCTGGCACAGGCGGCGCTGCGCTTTCCGCTCACCCACCCCGCAGTGGTAAGCGTCATTCCGGGTGCGGCGAGCCGCACGGAGGTGGCGCTCAATGTCAAGACGATGGCTGCGAAAATCCCGAAGGCCCTGTGGGCCGATCTCAAGGCCGAAGGCTTGTTGCACAAGGATGCGCCGGTGCCTAAATGATGATCGATGCCCATCAGCATTTCTGGGCGCCGACGCGGGGCGATTATTTCTGGATGGAAGGCCCCGCCGCGGCGCCGATCCGGCGGGATGTGTTTCCCAAGCACCTCGAACCGCACTTGAAGGCCCACGGCATCGACAAGACGGTGCTGGTGCAGGCGGCCGCCACCATGGAGGAAACCGAATACATGCTGGGCATCGCCGATGCGACCGAGTGGGTGGCGAAGGTGGTGGGCTGGATCGATTTCGAGAAACCCTCCGAGAGAAAACAGCTCGAACGGCTGGCGAAGCACAGGAAGTTCGCCGGCGTCAGGCCGATGATCCAGGACATCGCCGATCCCGACTGGATGCACCGGACGGATGTGCAATGGGGCTATCAGGCGGTGACCGATCTCGATCTCAGTTTCGATGCGCTTGGCTATCCCGTCCATCTCGACAATTTCCTCAAGCTCTTCGAGCGCTATCCGAAAATGCGCACCGTCGTCGATCACTGCATGAAGCCGGTGATCCGCGAGGGCGCTTTCGAGCCCTGGGCGGCGAAGATCGCAAAGATCGCGCGCCGGACGCCGGCCTTCTGCAAGCTCTCGGGGCTCGCCACCGAGGCAAAGCCGGGCTGGACCGTTGAAACGCTCCGGCCCTATGTGGAACACGCGATCTCGGTGTTCGGTCCGGAGCGCGTCATGTGGGGCTCCGACTGGCCGGTCGTGGAGCTGAACGGCTCCTATGGCGGCTGGCGGCAGGCGGCGGAGTCGATTGTCGGCACCCGCAAGGGCCGCGATCAGATTTTCGGCGAAACCGCCGCCCGTTTCTACCGGATCGACTGAGGCCGCCGTCTCATGCGGCGGGCGGGATCACGCCTTTCTTGAGGATGAAGCAGCCGTAGAAGCGGCGTTCGCCGGTGACGATCACGGCATAGGCCTGTTTCGCCCGCTCATAGAAGGCGAAGCGCTCGACCGTGCCAAGCGGCCAATTGTCCTTGCCGGTCTGGGCCTTCGCCACTTTATCGACTTCGGCCTGAACTTCGGCGGCGACGGGGAGCACTTCCTTGGGCTTGCCCATGACCTCCATGCGTTCGACCGGATGATCGACGAAGGTGTCGAGCGGCATGACCGAGAGGATCGCCTTGATGGCGCGGGCGGCGGTCAAGTTTTCCATGCGCAGAAGCGTGCCATGCACCGTCTGCTGGGCCACCGAATCGGCGGGGAAATTCGTATCGCAGACGACGATCTCGTCGCCATGGCCCATGGCGCGCAGCACATAGAGCACTTCGGCATTGAGAGCGTTGTCGATGTTGAACAGCATGTCTTCACTCTCCGTAGGGAATCCAGATATTCTTCACCTGCACAGCCTGGCGCAGGAAAATTTCGCCCTCGCCCGCCGCGGCATCGAGCCAGTCGATGGCCCGGCCGTGGCCGACGAAGGTGCGCTTGAGATTGGAAACCGATTCGCGCTCGGTCATTTCGCTTCCCTCGCGATCGGCGAAATACCACATGGCATCGACATCGGCATGGCCGGCCAGCGTTTTGGCAAGAGCGGCGCGGCGGCCGGTGACGATGTTGACAACGCCGGCGGGCACGTCCGAGGTTTCCAGCACCTGGTAGAAGTCGGTGGCCGAAAGGGGTGCTATCTCGCTCGGCACGATGACGATGCGGTTGCCCATGGCAAGGGCCGGGGCCAGACCGGAGATGACGCCGAGGAGTGGATAGTCGTCGGGGCAGACGATGGCGATGACGCCCAACGGTTCATGGACGGCGAGCGCCAGACCGCGGATCGGCGGGGCATGGATGCGGCCTTCGAACTTGTCGGCCCAGGCGCCATAGGCGAAGAGGCGGTCGATGGAAGTCTCGACCTCGCGTTTGGCATCGGCGCGCGACACGCAGCACTGATCGACGATGCGGCGGGTGAACTCGCCGGCGCGGACGGCGAGATTCTCGGCGAGATAATAGAGAATTTGGGCGCGGGCGTGTTGCGAGGCGGCGCTCCAGCTTTCCGCCTTGCGGGCGGCCTCGACCGCGTCGCGTATGTCCTTGCGGTTGCCGTCGCCTGCTTCGCCGATCAAGTGCCCGGCGGGATTTCTGACTTCGAGCGAATAGCCGCCGTCGGGGCGTGCCTGCTTGCCGCCGATATAGAGCTTGGCGGTGCGATCGACGGTTGGCGGTGCAGGCGGGCGCTTCGGCGCTATCACCTTGCGAGGGCTTGCCTCCTTCTTCCAGGCCTTGGGCTTCAGATATTCGAAAGCGCCTTCGTGGCCGCCTTCGCGTCCGAAGCCCGATTCGCGGTAGCCGCCGAAACCAACCGAGGCATCGAAGAGATTGGTGGAATTGACCCAAACGACGCCGCATTTGAGTTGCGGCGCCACATCGAGGGCAAGGCCGATGGTTTCGCTCCACACGCTGGCCGCCAGGCCATAGCGCGAATTATTGGCGAGCTCGACGGCTTCATCGGGCGTGCGGAAGGTGTGAGTGACGAGCACGGGACCGAAAATTTCCTCGCGCGCCACCGTCGATGACGGCTGGACATTGGTGAACAGCGACGGCGGATAGAAACAGCCCTGTTTCGGCACCGCCCATGAGGGCTGCCACAGCTCGCCGCCTTCCTCGCGGCCCTTGGCGACCAGCGCCTCGATTCGCGCCAATTGCTGGGGCGAGACGATGGCGCCCATGTCTATAGCCTTGTCGAGGGGCGAGCCAACCCGCAGCGTCTCCATGCGGCGCTTGAGCTTGGCGATGAATGGCGCGGCCACGCTCTCCTGCACGATCAAGCGCGAGCCGGCGCAGCACACTTGACCCTGGTTGAACCAGATGGCATCGACGACGCCTTCAACGGCACCGTCGAGATCGGCATCGTCGAAGACGATGAAGGCCGACTTGCCGCCGAGCTCGAGGGTGAGCGCCTTGCCGGTCCCCGCCGTCTTGTCGCGGATGAAGCGGCCCACTTCGGTCGAGCCGGTGAAAGCGATCTTGTCGACACCTTCGTGCGCCACCAGAGCGGCACCGGTTTCGCCGGGGCCGGTCACGATATTGACGACGCCCGGCGGCATGCCCGCCTGGCGGCTGAGTTCGGCGAAGAGAAGCGCGGTGAGCGGCGTATACTCGGCGGGCTTCAAGACGACCGTATTGCCGAGTGCGATAGCCGGCGCGATCTTCCAGGCGAGCATGAGGAGGGGGAAATTCCACGGCACGATCTGGCCGACGACGCCAACGGGATCGAGCCCCGCGAATTCTGTTTCCTGGAGCCTGGCCCAGCCGGCATGGTGATAGAAATGGCGGGCGGCCAGTGGAATATCGATATCGCGGGTCTCGCGGATGGGCTTGCCGTTGTCGAGGGATTCGACCACGGTGAAGAGCCGGGAATGGCGCTGCACCATCCGCGCCAGGGCATAGAGATGGCGGGCACGGGCCCTGCCGCCGAGCGCCTGCCAGGGGCCGAGCGCCTGGCGCGCCGCCTTCACCGCGCGATCGACATCGGCGGTACCGCCATGGGCAATGCGGGCGAGGATCTTGCCGGTTGCGGGATTGACGGTCTCGAAGCTTGCGCCCGAAAGTGCTGCCTGCCATTCGCCGCCGATGAAGAGGTGAAAGCCTTCCTCATGGCGCTTGAGCCAGGCCAGGGCTTCGCTATCGGCCTCGGGGGCGGGGCCATAATCCATGCGGTCGAAGATTGCGGCAATGTTCATGGCTCAGCCCATAGCGTGCCGGTTGTAGGCCGAATAGCGGCCGGTTGCATGATGTTCGAGCTGGCGTTCGATATCGGCGAGCAGGCTCGAAGCGCCGACGCGGAACAGATCGGGCTCGAGCCAGCGGCGGCCCAACTCCTCGTTCATCAGGATCTGGAAATTGAGCACGGTCTTGGCGGTGGACACGCCGCCCGCCGGCTTGAAGCCGACGCAGTGGACGGTGCGCTCGTGATAGGCGCGGATCATGCGCGCCATGATGAGGGCCACGGGCAAAGTGGCGTTGACGCTTTCCTTGCCGGTCGAAGTCTTGATGAAGTCGGCGCCCGCCATCATGCAGACAAGCGAGGCGCGCGCCACATTGCGAAGGGTGCGCAGATCGCCGGTCGCCAGAATGGCCTTGACGTGGGCCGCCCCGCAGGTGGCGCGGAAGTCGCGCATTTCGTCATAGAGGCCTTGCCAGTCCTGATCGAGCACCTTCTCGCGGGTGATGACGATGTCGATTTCCTGGGCGCCGTCGCGCACCGAGGCCTCGATCTCGCGGAGCTTCAAATCATGGGGAACGAGGCCGGCGGGAAAGCCGGTGGAGACGGCGGCGACCGGAATGCCGGAGCCGTCGAGGGCGGCGACGGCGGTTGCCACCATGGCATGATAGACGCAGACGGCGCCGGCCCTGATGCCGAGATGGGAAACACCCAGCGCGTCGAGGAGCTCGGGGGCGACCGGATGCATGGCCTTGGCGCACAGCCGCTTCACCCGCTCTTTGGTGTCGTCGCCCGACAGCGTGGTGAGATCGATGCAGGTTATGGCCTTGAGCAGCCAGGCGGCCTGCCAGTCCTTCTTCACCGTGCGGCGGGCGGGAAGCGTGGCGGCGCGGCGCTCGGCGGCCGAGAGATTGACGCGGATATCGCGGACCCAGTCGAGCTCCAGCGCCATGCCGGGATTGCGCGCCAAGGCATTGCCATGTTCGCCCGGCGAAGGCGCCAGCATCGTTGATCTCCTTCTAGCGCCGTCATTCGACCGCCCCGCACCGGCAAAGTCAAGCCGAGGGGCTGTAGGTGGCGGCCGCATTACTTCCGTGCAAATTCGATGCCGCGTGAAATCCAGCCGTTCAAGACGCCATGATCGTTAACTAGCGGAATTGGCAGTATAACGTAGTCCTTCTTCACTGGCGCGTTGGGGAAATATCGTAGAGGTTTCGCACCTTGGCCGAAAAGCGTTTTGCGGTCATCTTCCGGCAGCTTCAGTGCAAGCCCAACAGTCGTGAGCGTCATAAAGATGTGACCATCGAGGTACGCTGCCGCTCCACTGAAAAAATGCCTGCACGAAATACCGACCGCCTTTTCAGGCGGCACAAAAGCCTGCTCGATAATGGATTTCAATTCTCTCAGATATGGTTCAGCCATAGCACATTGTACCACAAGTTTCTAATCCTCCCGACGTCTCCTCCCAGTCAAGGCGGGAATTCAAAATGATCCACCACCCCTGCAACGCTTGACAGCATGGCGGAAAGCCAAGCAGCATCGCCAGAGCTTGATGAGTTTAGACTGGATCAATCGATTTTCCCCTCGCCCTTGTGGGGAGGGGTTATGGATGGGGGTCTGGTGGTGACGCCGGAGCGACCCCCACCCTTAATCCCTCCCCACAAGGGGGAGGGAACTTCTGTGTACTGATTCATTCTGAAATCGTCCCGCTCCAAGAGGCTGGAAGGATCGCCATGGCGGGGAAAATCGCGATTGTGGGTGCGGGGCTGATCGGCCGCTCATGGGCGATCGTGTTTGCCCGCGGCGGCCATCAGGTGGCGCTTTACGATGCGGATGCGGGGCAGACGGCGCGGGCGCTCGCAACCATCGCGGCATCGCTTGCCGACATGGAAGAGGCGGGGCTGATTGCCGGGGCCGACCCACTCAAGGCGCTGATCCGGAGGGCCACGAGCCTTGGTGAGGCGCTCGAAGGTGCTGCGCATGTGCAGGAGAATGTGGCCGAACGGCTCGAAGTGAAGCGGCAGGTGTTTGCCGAGATCGAAAGGCTGGCGGCCAAAGACTCGGTGCTGGCGAGTTCGAGTTCGGCGCTGATGCCGTCGCTCATTTTCGAGGGGCTGGCGGGACGGCAGCGCTGCCTGGTGGCGCATCCGATGAACCCACCGCATCTCGCCCCCATCGTCGAATTGTGCGGAGCACCCTTCACGGCGCCTGAGACGATCGCGCGGGCGCGCCGGACCTTCGCCGCCTGCGGCATGGCGCCGATCACCGTCAGGCGCGAGATCGACGGCTTCATTCTCAACCGGCTGCAGCATGCGGTGCTGAACGAAGCCTTCCGGCTGATCGCCTCGGGCTATGTCTCGGCGGAGGATCTCGACTTAACCATGACGGACGGGCTGGCGCTGCGCTGGAGCTTCATGGGGCCGATCGAGACCATCGACCTCAATGCGCCCGGCGGGGTGGCCGATTACATGGCGCGCTATGGCGAGACGATAAGGCGGGTGGGACGCGACATCGCCCAAAGCGGCGATTGGCCGGACGAGGTGGCAGCCCAGATGGATGCGGAGCGGCGAAGCGCGGTACCGCGCGACAAGCTTGATGCGGCGCAGGCCTGGCGCGACCGGCGGTTGATGGCGCTGGCGGTGCATAAAAAAGACATGGCGAAGCGGTTCGGGAAATAGTCAGGCCGCCACCAGTTCCGGCGGCGGGACCTTGGCGCCGGTCATGAAGGCCACCGCATCGGACATGGTGAATTGCTTCGGATCGATGGTGCAAAGCCTGCGGCCGAGCCGGTGGATGTGGATGCGGTCGGCGACCTCGAAGACGTGCGGCATGTTGTGGGAGATGAGGACGATGGGGAGACCCCTGCGCTTGACGTCGAGAATGAGCTCGAGGACGCGGCGCGATTCCTTCACACCGAGCGCGGCGGTTGGCTCGTCCATGATGACGACCTTGGAACCGAAGGCGGCGGCGCGGGCCACGGCCACGCCCTGGCGCTGGCCGCCGGAGAGAGTCTCCACCGCCTGGGAAATGTTCTGGATGGTCATGAGTCCCAGTTCCGTGAGCTTGGCGCGGGCGCGCTTTTCCATGGCCGGACGGTCGAGCATGCGCAACCACTGCCCAAGAAAACCGGACCGGCGGATTTCGCGGCCCAAAAACATGTTGTCGGCAATCGACAGGGCCGGGGAAAGAGCAAGGTTCTGGTAGACGGTTTCGATGCCGGCATCGCGCGCCTCCATGGGCGAGCGGAAATGCAGCGGCTTGCCTTCAAGCTTGATCTCGCCCTCGTCGGGCAAAACGGCGCCGCAGATCGCCTTGATCAGCGTCGACTTGCCGGCGCCGTTGTCGCCGATGACGGCCAGAATTTCGCCGGGGTAGAGATCGAAATCGGCGTTGTCGAGAGCGGTGACACGGCCGTAGCGCTTGACAAGGCCGCGCGTCGTGAGGATGGGTTCGCGAGACATTTCGTTATCCTTTCGCATCATCTTTTCGCAAAACCGCAGAACACTTTTGCGGATGATGCTCTAGCCCGATACTTTTCTGATCCACTGATCGATCGCGACGGCGGCGATAATGAGCACGCCGATCAAGAAATAAGTCCATTGCGGGTCGGTGCCGATGAGGCGCAGGCCCAGCGAGAAAACGCCGACGATGAGCGCCCCGAAAATCATGCCGAGGATCGAGCCCCGGCCACCGAACAGCGAGATGCCGCCGATCACCACGGCGGTGACCGATTCGATGTTGGCGAACGCGCCCGCCGTCGGCGACACGGCGCCGATGCGGCCGATCAGCACCCAACCGGCGAGCGCGCAGATCAGCCCGGAGACGGTGTAGATGGTGACCAGCATGCGGCCGACGGGGACGCCGGACAGTTCGGCGGCTTCGGGGTCGTCGCCGACCGCATAGACGCGGCGGCCCCAGGCAGTGTAGTTGAGAATGTACCAGAGCAGGCAGACGAGCAGCACCATGACGATGACGCCGTAAGTGAAGACCGCGGTGCCGATCCTGAAGTTGTTGCCGAAGAACGCCAGCAACGGCGCCTGGGCTTCGATGTCCTGGCCACGAATCGTCTCGTTGGCGGAATAGAGGAAGTTGGACGCGAGAATGACCTGCCAGGTGCCGAGTGTCACGATGAAGGGCGGCAGTTTCACCTTGGCCACCAGCC
>JANMQB010000101.1:0-2012 GCA_031370155.1 Hyphomicrobiales bacterium
CTTCTTTTCCGGCATCATCCGCGAGCCGCTGGCGGGCCAGGAAGCCATCCTGCCGGTGGGCGAGGACGTGCGGCACTGGCATGCAAGCCCGCGCGCGGCCATCGGCTTTCTGCTGCATGCCGCCGGGCTCGATACTGAAGCGCTTGGCGCCCGGCGCAATATTACGCTGCCCGGCCTCTCCTGCACGGTCGGCGAACAGATCGAGGCGCTGCGCCGCATCGCCGGCGACAAGGCCGTGAAGCTCATCCGCCGCGAACCCAATGAAACCATCATGAAGATCGTCTCCGGCTGGCCGCGCAATTTCGCGCCGAAGCGGGCGCTGGCGCTCGGCTTCCGGTCCGAGTCTTCTTTCGACGCGATCATCGGCGTCCACATCGAGGATGAACTCGGCGGCAAGATCGGCGGATGACAAGCTCTGCCAAGGCCGAAGTGCTGGCCACGTTCAGCATGGAATTGCTCCGCGCCGCAGGCGCCGATCGGCAATCGGCCGAGGCCGCGACCTGGGCCGTCATGCACGCCTCGCTGCATGGCATCGACAGCCACGGCATCCGGCTCCTGCCCTGGTATGCCGAGTGCCTGCGCAGCAGCCTTACCAAGGGCTCACCGAAGATCGCAGTAAGTCACCCGCGCCGCGCCGCGGCCCTGGTCGATGCCGATGGCGGCATGGGCCACCTTGCGACCTATCGCGCCATGGATGAGGCCTGCGGGCTGGCCCGCGACTGCGGCATCGGCATGGCCTGCGTCATCAACTCCTCCCATTTCGGTGCCGCCGGGGCCTATGCGCTGGCGGCGGCGGATGCGGGCTTCATCGGCTTCATTACAGCCAATTCCGGCGCCTTCGTCATTCCCCATGGCGGCACCAAGCCTATCCACGGCACCAGCCCCATCGCCCTTGCCGCTCCCAATCCCGGCGGCAATCCCTTCCTGCTCGACATGGCGACGAGTGCCATCCCCTGGAACAAGGTTCTCAAGTATCGCACCGAGGGATTGGCGTTGCCTCCAGACGTGGCGGTCGGCGCCAAGGGAGAATTCACTACCAGTCCCCATGAAGCCGTGGCTCTGGCGCCGCTCGGCGGCGGCGACTACGGCTACAAGGGCGCTGGCCTTGCGGGCCTTGCCGAAATTCTCGGCGGCGTCCTCACCGGCATGCGCTTGTCCATCGAACAGGACGGTCTGGCGCTTGCCGATTCGCAAATGGGCCATTTCGTCATGGCCATCGATCCCACGCTCTACATGCCCATGGAGCGATTTGCGGCCAGGCTTTCCCTTTATCTCAATGCCTTCAAGTCACAACCGGGCACCTATGCGGCGGGCGGCCCCGAATGGCAACGCCGCCGCCGGCGCGAGGCCGAAGGCATTCCGATTCCCGACGGCCTTTACGACGAATTGCGCGCCTGTGCGGCCAGCTTCAAAGTGACGTTTACTTTGTAGGGCGGGCAAGCCATCGGTCGAAACCCATGGCCAGCAACACGCCTGCGATCTGCGCCACGATGAAACCCCCCACGTCAACCGGCCGGATGCCCGCGAATGTGTTACTGAGACTGCGCGCCAGCGTCACCGCCGGATTGGCGAAACTGGTGGAAGCGGTGAACCAGTAGGCGGCGGTGATGTAGAGACCGACATTCACCGCAACGGTTTGCGGCGCGTGGCGAAGGCTCGAAAAGATGATGGTGAGAAGGCCGAAGGCCGCAACCGTCTCGGCCGCCCATTGACCGGTTCCCGCCCGGATCGTCTGCGAGTATTGCAGAAGCGGCAGATCGAACATCACATGGGCGGCGATGACGCCCGCCACCGCGCCCACAATCTGCGCCAACACATAAGAAGCCGCCTCGCCCAGCGTCATGCCGTCGCGCAAGACGGCCGCCAGCGTCACCAGCGGATTGAAATGCGCCCCCGACACCGGCCCGAAGATCGCGATCAGAACGACGAGAATTGCCCCCGTCGGCATGGTGTTGCCGAGAAGCGCGACCGCCATGTTGCCGCCAGCCAACCGTTCCGCCATGATGCCGGAG
>JANMQB010000108.1:0-1574 GCA_031370155.1 Hyphomicrobiales bacterium
TGGCCGAGTCCGGGCTCTGCGAGCGGGCCATGGAGCAGATGCCGCGCACATGCGGCTCGCGCGAGAATTCGGCCTTGAGGTTGGGTTTCCTGGAGCCGCCCGTGCCGGTGCCGGTGGGATCGCCGCCCTGGGCCATGAACCCGTCGATCACCCGGTGGAAGACGACACCGTCATAGAAGCCTTCGCGGGCCAGTTCCTTGATGCGGGCCACATGGCCGGGCGCCAGGTCGGGACGGAGTTCGATGGTCACCCGGCCGCGCGCCAGGTCCATGAGAATCGTATTTTCGAGATCGGCCATTATTGCACCGTCACCTTCACCATCTTGTCGGGACTGGCCGGCGGCTCGCCGCGTTCGATCTTGTCGACGCAGGCCATGCCGGCCGCGTCCACTTCGCCCCACACCGTATATTGCCCGTCGAGGAAACCGCCCTCGTCGAACATCACGAAGAACTGGCTGTTGCCGGAATTGGGATCGGCGCTGCGCGCCATGCCGACGATGCCGCGGGCAAAATGGGCGCTGGAAAATTCCGCCGGAAGATCGGGCTCGCTGGAGCCGCCGGTGCCGGTGCCGGTGGGATCGCCGGTCTGGGCCATGAAGCCGTCGATGACGCGGTGGAAGACGATGCCGTCATAGAAGCCCGCCGCCGCAAGCTTGCCGATCTGCGCCACATGCTTGGGCGCCAGATCGGCCCTGAGCTTGATGTCGAAGGAGCAGCCCTTGCTGGTCTCGACGGTGAGCTTCTCCGCCGCCAGTGCCGGGCCCGCCAGCAGCATGGCCGCCGTGACGGCGATGCCGAATGTCCTGATCATAACTCTCTCCATTACAGTTGCTGGGTTGGAATCCGTCAGGCCCGCTGCTTCAATGCGGCGGCCATGGCGCTTTGCGCCTCCTTGGGAATGAACAGCGTGATATCGCCGCCCATCCGGGCGATCTGCTTGACCAGCGATGACGCAATCATCCGGGTCGCCGGCGAGGCGGCGAGAAACACGGTCTCGATGTCGGGCGCCATGGCGCCGTTCATCTGGCCCATCTGCACCTCATAGTCGAAATCGCTGGCGTCCCTAAGCCCGCGGATGATCAATCCGGCGTGATGGCGCCGTGCCGCGTTGACGGCGAGATCGTCGAAGGTTGCGACCGAAATCTTGACCCCCGTATGCTCGGCGATGGGCTTCGTCACTTCTTCCAACAGGCGGATGCGCGTGTCCGCATCGAGCAGCGATGGCTTGCCGTGGTGCACGCCCACGCCCAGTACTAGTTTGTCGACGAGCCGCGCCGAACGCGCGATCACGTCGAGATGCCCATAGGTGACGGGATCGAAGGAACCGGGATAGAATCCTGTGCGCGACATGGCGGACCTTATCGCCCTAGCGGCTTTTGAGCGCAAGCCATATGCCGCCGGCCACGAGGAACAGGCCGCTCGCCGTCTCGATCACCCTGATGCGCGAGCGCGACAGCCACGTCCCGGCCTGTCCAGCGGCAATCGCGTAAATGCTGTCGCCCACCACCGCGATCGCCGCGAAGGTGAGGCCAAGCGTCAGCAGCTGGCCGGCATAGTTCCCGGTGGGCGATATGA
>JANMQB010000137.1:0-2493 GCA_031370155.1 Hyphomicrobiales bacterium
GTTCCTTGGCAAGCAGAAAGTCGAGGAACTGACGGGCGGCCCCGGCTTGCTCTTCGCTCACCCACTCCGTGCCGTCGAGAACGCAATAGGGATGGTCGCTCCAGAAGGTGCCTTCCGATGGAAATATGAATACGAGCGGCCACCTCAAGTCCTTGCCGCGCTCCAGATTGAGACGTACCGTACCCTCTTCAAATGCCGAGACGACATGCAGGAAATCGGGGCCATGGCGGGCCATCATGTCAAAGAGGTCCGTGGTCACCATGCCGTATTTCGACGTATTCCGCGCGATCGCACTGAGAGCTTGTTCGACCCGCGGATCATAGACCTGTTCGGCAGTGAGACCGCCCGTCTGGCCGGTGACGCCATAGATCGCGGATGTGAGGAAGAGCAGGCCCGCATTGGAATATTGCGGATGCGTGTAGCCGAGTTTGAGCTTGCCCCACTCCGGATGGCCGTGACCGGCCCAACCCTTCGGGTCGGTGGCGAGATCGATGATGGTCTTCCAGCCGATCTTCTTGTTGGGCCAGCCGAGGGCCTCCGCCATCGGCCGCCACATCGCCAGTCCGCTCGGCGTGCGGATGGTCGGGGTGCACGGCTTGGTCATGGCCGGGCGATTGTGCTGGCCCGGCCAGCGGGCGCCGAACTGCGCGATCCATGACCCCTCGCCCGGACTCCACACGACCGGCCGAAGCTTGCCATCGAGGATATTTTGCATCGAGGCGCCGGACAGCACGCCCTTGATCTTGATGTCGATGGGCTTGCCCGACCTGGTCTTAGCGTTCTGGGCCACAAACTCAGCGGCTACGGCCTCCAGCCATCTATTCTTGGTGACCGATGAAGCGATCAACACTTGCACGGGCTCTGGGCCCAGGATGCCGGCGATCTTCACTCCGCCGGTGCCGGGGAGGTTATAGTTGCTTGCGACAACCATTGCGGCGATGCCGGTAACGGTAAGTGCCATCATTGCCAAGAAAGTTCTGCGTGTGCGGTTCATGGTTTCACTCCTTAATGGGACGACCGGTCCGGCCGATGTTTGAAACTGAAGACGGCCTCGGGTTCACCGGAATAATCCGGCAGCGCCAGAGGCTCTTGGGGCGTTGCATCCCCGCTCGACATGAACTCTTCGAGGGCTTGCGCCTCGAGCGCCGCCTGCTCGGCTTCCGTCACGGCGAAGTCGGAGGCGGAGAGGTTCGATGCCGCCACGCGGGCCCTGGCCTTGGCCTTTTCGCGCTCCTCTCCAACCATCTCCTCGAGCCGGTTGAGGGAGTCGCCCGGCCCGCCAAGGTTGCTCACCATCGCGGCCGCCATGTTTTCGAGATCGGCCACGGCGCGATTGACCTTGAGGTCGCCGATCTGCCAGCGGAGCTGTTCGATCTTGCCGCGCGTCTCGGCGACGGCGATGTCGCGGGTCTGGACCAGATGCAGGTAAGTCTCTTCCGCCGAGGCGAGCTGCTTGCGGTCCTCCGCCAGCCGCGCCGAGACTTCCTTCAGCTGCAGCGCATATCTTCCGGCCGGCTTCGTTTCGCCCGCCTTGATGAGAGCTTGCATCCTGCCGGTGGTTTCGGCCGCCTTCGCCTCACCTCTGGCCACCTGGAGTTTCAGCCGCTCGGACAGGGTGGCATGGGAGACGAGGCCCTCATTGAAGCGGCCGACAAGCTTGCGGAGATTTTCCTTCTCGAGTTCGAGAAGGGCCTCGGGGTTTCGCCGTTCGAACACGGATATAAGCCTGCTGGCCAGGCCGTGTGCGAGGTTCCAGGCTCGAATTAACAGGCGCATGGGGTGCTCTCCTTTGCATTGCCTCGAGCAACCCCTTTGCATCGGCCTTGCCAGTTCGGCGGCCGCGGCGAAAAATTTTATCTCATTGAAATATATCGGCGATCTCGCGAGCCGTCGCATCGCGAAACGGCGGGTGGGCAAGGACTTGCCGGAGTGCCGGGATCGATCGGCGGAAATTCACCGGTCTGCCGCGCTGTCCCGGCGTGGGTGAGGAGTTTCGGCCGGACCGGTGGGGAGGAATCTGCCTATGACTGGACCGCAACGATATCGATTGCCGGATGGGCGGCCTTCAATACCCTTAAAAATCTTTCGCGCTCCGCCAAACAGGGCAGTTTCAATATGCCACCCGAAAGCCCGGTTCGGATACCCATCGGCCCCGAGTTTTCCTCGCAGGTCTTTATATCCTCGACAGCGATACGCAGATCGCGCGCCACGCTTCGCAATATAAGACCTCCCTTGCCATCGAAAATCAGCGTGTGGGGATCAGCCCAAGTCTTAACTTCCGCTATGAAGAACAAAACGACGAACGGACCGTGACATACAAGAAACCACGGCAAAAAGAAGTACAATCGACTTCTCTCCACGGCACTCGAATCATCCCAATGAAAGTTGGCCATCATTACAATTGCAAATCCTGAAAATAGCACGCTCATGGCCGCAAAGATCGCAGAGCGAACAGGCGTCAGCCACGCCTTGTATATGGTGAAATGCGCGGTA
>JANMQB010000152.1:0-3323 GCA_031370155.1 Hyphomicrobiales bacterium
GTGCGGATCATGCCCCAAACGAGGGTCGGCAGCGTGTTGCCGCTGCCGATGGTGAAGACGGTGATGACGAAATCGTCGATTGACAGCGCCATGGCGATGAGCGCGGCACCGATCACGATCGGCCGGATGATCGGCAGCGTGACGGTCAGAAAGGCGGTCATGGGGCTGGCGCCGAGGTCGCGCGCGCTTTCGACGATCCGGTAGTCGAAAGTCACCATGCGGGCGTGCACGATCAGAATGACGAATGGCTGGGTAAACAGCACATGGCTGATGATGACGGTGGCAAGACCCAGTTTCACGCCGATGCTGACGAAGAAGGAGAGCAGCGCCACCGCGAGTACCAGGGGCGGCAGCATCACCGGCAAGGTGAGGACGCTCATGGCCAGCGTGGCGCGCTTGGGCGCGAGCGACACAAGTCCGATGGCGGCCATGGTACCGACGATGGCCGAGATGACGCCGACACTGGCGCCGATGATCATGCTGTTGCGGAAGGCGGGCCAGAACTGCTTGTGGTTCACCATCTCGCCCCACCAGCGCAGCGACAGTCCCTCGATCGGAAAATTCGTCAGCCCCCGCGAGGTAAAGGAGAAGATCATCAGCAGTACGATTGGCGCCAGCAGAAATACCACCAGGAGGATGGCCATGGCGCGCCAGACCGTTGCGGAAACTGCGCTCATATCCGGCACCACCAGGCCATGGCGCGGCTGAACAGCCAGATCACCAGAACGGAAGCCACAAGCATCACAAAGGACATGGCCGAGCCCAGCGGCCAATTGAACATCGAACCGAACTGCGGCGCGATGAGATTGCCGATGAGCGTCTGCTTGCCGCCGACCAGCAGCGGCGTGACATAGTCGCCGGCGGTGATCAGGAACGAAAAGCTGAAACCCGTGACGATGCCGGCCCGGCAGCGCGGCACGACAATCGTCGAGAGCGTCTTGAGTTGCGAGGCGCCGAGATCGCGCGCCACTTCAATCTCGATGTCCATGATCCCGCGCATCGCCGCATAGATGGGCAGAACCGCGAAGGGCAGACCGAAATGGAGGAGGGTGACGATGACGGCGCCGGGGCTGTAGAGCAGCGCGCTGATCGGCGTGTCGATGATGCCGGTGGCGATAAGGGCCGTATTGAGCACGCCCTCGTTGCCGAGAATGGTCTTCCAGGCATAGATCTTCATGAGATAGCCGCCGAACATGGTGATCAGCACAATGAACAGCAGCGCGTCCGCCCAGCGCGGGAGCTTGAAGCGGGCAATGAAGGCGTAGACGAATCCGATGATGACGGTAAGCACCGCGGTGGCTGCCGACAGCGCCACCGTATAGATCGAGATCGGCACGTACTTCTGGTAGATCTCGCGGTAGTTCACGACGGTCATTGCCGGCGTCAACTCGAAGAAATCGACGATCCAAAAACTGATGACGAAGAAGTAGATGAAAGGCGCGACGAATGTGGCGAAGAAAATGATCGCCGATGGCAGCGTCAGGACATAGGGCAAGGTTCTGCCGGTCATGGCGGAGGGAGCTTCCGGCTATTGCCGTTCGGCCGGCGTTTGCCGCGGCCCCTGCCCCCGATCTCCCGCCCGAAGAGCGAGAGATCGGGGATGCCGCCGATGCGAACGCGAGGCATGCCGGCATCCGGGGCTTCGTGTCTAAGCGGTCTTGAAGCGCTCGTAGGCTTTCAACCAGTCGCTGAACGTCGCGTGCATTCCATCCGGCTCGGTCGGCGGAAACGCAAAAAAGCTCGCCTTCTTGCCGAAGTCCTCGATTGAATCGTAGGGGTAGAGCGCCTTGATCGCCGGATCGAGAGCGGCGATCGCCTCGGTATTGACGATCGCCTGGATGGCGTTTTCGGCCAGGCGCTTCTGCGGCGCGACATCGATCACCCGGTTGCAGATCTCGTAGGCCGCGTCGAGATTCGGCGCGTCCTTGACGATGCAGTAGTTGTCGAGCCACGCATAGGTGCCCTCGGACGGGTAGGTATAGGCGATCTTCTTGCCCTTGTCGGCGGCGAACTTCTGGACGGTTTCCCAGCCGTTGAAGGTGACAGCCACGTCGCCGCGCGCCAGTGCATCCGCCAGGTCGCCCCAACTGACGGCCACGGCACGGGACTGTTTCTTGACAGCCACGAGAAGATCGATGGTTTGTTCGAGCTGGGCCGGCGTCAACTGCGTCGGCACCTTGGCGTCGGTCGCGATGAGGGCCGCCAGCATCATGTTGCCGAGCGGATCGTCCATCATGCCGACCTTGCCGGTGTACTCGGGCTTGAGCAGGTCCTTCCATGATGCCGGGGGCGTGGGGAACACGGCGGGATCGTACATCATCGGTCCCGAACCCCAGGTGAAGGGCACGGAATAGAGCTGGCCGTTGACATTCACATTGGGGTCGTTGCGGAACAGCGGAATCACCTTCTCAAGATTGGGAACCCGCGCCGTGTCGATCGGCTGAATGAGGTCGAGCTTGGCGAGCAGCGGGATGTAGCCCATGTAGGGAGTGACGATATCGATTTGGCCGATGCCGCCCGAACGCAGTTTGGTGATGATTTCGTCGTTATTGCCGATATAGGTGGTGTTGAGGGCGATGTCCTTCGTCTTGGTGAAATCGTCGAAGGTAATGGGATCGTCATAGCCCTGCCAGCCGAGGAAGTTCACCGTGCTGGCGGCATATGACCGGACGGACATGAACCCGGCCGCCGCCGCGGCAGCGGCAAAGCCGGTCTTGAGTGCGGTGCGCCGCGACAGCGGCGGGAACATGGAATAAGTGGGTACTGAGTTCATGGTTTCCTCTCCTGTTGTTCCAGGTTATGGCCCTGGATGCCGGGTTTCTCCCCATTCCGGGTGAAAGTTGTTGCGAGTCTGGTCATGCGCTTACGATCCGTTGATGCTGGCGGCGCCAGCCAATGCGCATCTTGCCGCCGATGCTGCGGCTCTGCACGCCGTCCGGCTTCGCGTGAACGATCATGTCGCCGCCGCCCGCCACGGCGACTTTGTATTTTACATGCGACCCGAGGTAGATGATATCACGGATTTCGCCATCGAGCGTCACTTCCGCGGCTTCTTGCGGGCCAAGTGCCGCAAGATTTTCCGGGCGGATCAGAAGCGAAATCTCCTCGTCCGGCCCGGCATCGGCGAAACGCGTGCCGGCAGCCAGCTTGATCATGCCGTTGCTGCGCCGGCCCGGCAACAGATTGGCCTCGCCGATGAAGGTTGAGACGAACCGCGTTTTGGGCGAAGCGTAGATTTCCTGCGCCGTTCCCACCTGCTCAAGATAGCCTTCTCGCATGACGGCGATGCGGTTCGCCAGGGCCAGCGCCTCGCTCTGATCGTG
>JANMQB010000012.1:0-2923 GCA_031370155.1 Hyphomicrobiales bacterium
AGACGGCCCCGAGGACATTTTTCTGGCGCGCATCTAGTTTCCGCCGCGCTGCACCGGCCGTGCAAGCGGCGGCAGCATGCCGCCCTTCACCAGATCGTGCGTCACCTCCTCGATGGCGCCGCGCAGCGTATCGACGAGGAAATCCGCCTCCTTGATCGACAGCGTCAAGGGCGGCGACATGACATCGAGGTGGCCCATCGGCCGCACCAGAAGCCCGCGCTCCTCGCACAGGTTCGAGATGCGCTTGGAGATGTTGATCTCGTCCGGCAGATGCGCCTTGGTCGCCTTGTCGGCCACGAATTCGACGCACATCATCAGCCGCATGCCGCGCACTTCGCCGACCAGCCGCAGGGCCTCGAGTTCCTTCAGCCGCCGCTCGAAATGATCGCCTACCTTGCGGGCATGCACGAGCAGGTCCTCGCGCTCGATGATCTCGATGTTCTTCAGCGCCGCGGCGCAGCACACCGGATGGCCCGAATAGGTAAAGCCGTGGGCGAACCAGACATCCGGCGCCGGACTGCTGATCGCTTCATGAATGGCGTCGGAGTAGATGGTTACACCCAGCGGCAGATAGCCCGACGTCAAACCCTTGGCCGAGACGATCATGTCGGGCTCGATGCCGAACACGTCCTCACTTGCGAACCAGTGGCCGAGGCGGCCGAAGGCGGTCACCACCTCGTCGGCGATGAACAGGATGCCGTTCTCCCTGGCCACTTCCCACATGCGTTTGAGATAGCCGCGCGGCGGCGTCACCACGCCGCCCGATCCCTGGATCGGCTCGGCGATGAAAGCGGCGATATTCTCCTTGCCGAGTTCCACGATCTTGGCCTTGAACTCCTCGACCAGATGATCCGTGAACTGATCTTCACTTAATCCCTCCGGCCTCCGGTAGGGATATGGCGCCGAGAGATGGTGGATGAAGTCCCTGATGTAATGGAAGTTCGGCGTCCGGTCGCCGCTGCGGTTTCCCACCGAGATCGTCAGATAGGTCGAGCCGTGATAGGAATTGAGGCGCGAGATGATGTGCTGGCGCGAGCTCTGACAGCGCCGCGCGTGATAGAAATGCGCCAGTCTGATCGCCGTGTCGTTGGCGGTGGAGCCGCAGGTCGAAAAGGCTACATGATTGAGCGCGCCTGGTGCTAGCGAAGCGAGCTTGGCGGAGAGTTCGGCGGCGGGCGCGTTAGTCATGTCGACGAAGGCATTGGCATAGGCAAGCTGGCGGGCCTGTTCGGCTATCGCATCCGCCATCTCGTTGCGGCCATAACCGATATTGACGCACCACATGCCGCCGAGCCCGTCGAGATAGCGCTTGCCGTTGACATCGGTGATGTAGCAGCCCTCGCCCTCGACGATGACCAGCGAGCCCTCCTTCTTGAAGCTGTCGAAATGCGTCCAGGGATGCAGGAAATGATCGTGATCCTTCTGCCAGAGGTCCTCGGCATTCAAGCGGTTGCTGGCCAGTTTTAGCATGATATTCCTCGGTTTTTCGTATTGAATGATTATTCAACAATGGATAGCCGGACCTCCGCTCTGTGTCCAGCCAGAGCGCCTGCGGCGTTTCAGCCGAAGAGCCCGCGCCGGCCCTTGATGAAGGTCTCGACCGCCGCGACGAGACGATCGCAGTCGTCATTGCTTATCATCAGCGACAGCGCCATGAAGCCGCGTTCGGCCATGTAGATGCCCCGGTCGAGCAGATCGAGATAGAGCAGTTGCTTGATCCGCCGGTCGGCCTTCTCCGCATCCTCCGGCGTCCTGATCTCGCCCGCCAGGGGATGCAGCGTCATCATCGAGCCCATGCCGGTCGCCTTGAACGGCGCCTGATAGCCCATGAACATTTCGTTGAGCCGCTCGCGCAGCCGGTCGCCGCGGGCGTTGAGTTCGATGCAGGCTTGCGGCGTGAAGATTCCAGTCATCGCCGCGTGGCCCGCCGTCATGGTCAGCGTGTTGTTGTTGAAAGTGCCGGCATGGGGCAGCGCGCCCGGCCGCGACGGATCGAACTGCTGCATGATGGCGTGGCTGCCGCCGAAGGCGCCGAAACTCATGCCGCCGCCGATATACTTGCCGAGCGTCTTGATATCGGGCTCGATGCCGTAATGCGCCGACAGTCCGCCGGGCGCCAGCCGCGACGTCATCACCTCGTCGAAGATCAGCACGATGCCGCGCCGCGCCGTTTCCTCGCGCAACATCGACAGGAACTCGGCATCGGCCGGCAGGCAGCCGCCGCCGCCCAGCATCGGCTCGACGATGACCGCGGCGAGATCGTTCGCATGCTGGGCAATGAGTGCCCGCGTCGTATCGGTTCCGTTGAAACTGCCGAGCACACAATCGAACGGCGCATTGACCGGCGAGCCGCCATGACTGAAATACAGCGTGCCGCCATGATAGCCGCCCTGCATCGGCATGATCTTCTTGCGCCCCGTATGGCAGCGCGCCGCCGCCAGCGCCATCATGTTGGCCTCGGTGCCGGAATTGGTGAAACGCACCAGGTCGAGATTGAAGCGCGCCGTCACCGCCTCGGCGAATTCCACTTCGCGCCAATGATGCGCGCCCATGTTGAGGCCGGTCTCGATGGCAACGGCGATCGCCGCGCCAATGCGCGGATGCGAATGGCCGTAGAGCCCGGCCGAATATTCGCCGAGCAGATCGAGATAATCGTGACCGTCGATATCGGTGATCGTCGCCCCCGCCGCGCCTGCCGCCCGGATCGGAAACGGCGCCGTATAAAGAATCGTCCGCGTATTGCCGCCCGGCATGACGGCGGCGGCGCGCGCCTGCAGCGCCTCGGTCTTCGGCCGCTTGCGGCGGAAGTTTTCGGCGGCTACGGCGAGAGCAGAATCTAGTGTTGTCATGACATAACCATGTGACGCGACAACCCAAGAGCACAAGCGGTTGCAACAGGGAAATTTGCGAGTTGCATCACTTC
>JANMQB010000179.1:0-5265 GCA_031370155.1 Hyphomicrobiales bacterium
CGGCGGTGCGCGCAGCCTGATGTCGGGGTATTCGATGAATGGCGGCCAGACATGGACGCCGGTCGTGGTTCCAGGAATCTCGCTTTGCTCCGGCGGCACCTTCGATCGGGCAAGCGATCCATGGGTCACCATTTCCCCGGACGGCACTGCCTATTTCATGAGCCTCTCCTTCATGAACGATGAGCCGAACGGCGCGGGCGGCGACAATGCCTTGTTCGTCAGCCGGTCCATCGATGGCGGTGTGTCCTGGAGCGGCCCGCGGACGCTGATCCTGGACACCGATGGGCAAATCTTCAACGACAAGAACGCCATGACGGCGGACCCGGTCGACTCGAACTTCGTCTACGCGGTCTGGGACCGCCTCGTCGACCTCACGCTGCCGAGCGCCGGCAAATCCGGCAAGCCTTTCATCGGTGCCGCCCATGGCGGCGACGGCGCCGCTAATGCCCGGGCGAGATACCGCAAAATCCGCAATCTCGGAGGCCTCGCGACCAGTCCGGTGACGTTCTTTGGACCCACCTATTTTGCCCGGACCACGGATGGCGGGGTGACTTGGGAAGCGGCCAAAAAGATTCACGATCCGGGCCCCAACGCCCAGACGATCAACAATCTGGCGGTCGTCTTGAACAATGGCGACGTCGTCGATTTCTTCACGGAGATATTGCACAACGGCAAAACCAGGATCGGCTATGTTAGGTCATCGGACAAGGGTGAGACGTTCGGACCGGCGCAAGTTGCGGTGGACATGAATGTGACGCTGTTCGGAACGATGACGCCCGACGCCCGCGAGCCGGTGCGCGACGCCAACATCCTCTTCGATGTGGCCGTCGATCGTCACGACGACCATCACGCCGAACATCACAGTGGCAACATCTATCTGGTGTGGCAGGACGGCCGCTTCCAAAACCTCGATCGCGTGGCCTTCTCGATGTCGACAAACAACGGCGCATCGTGGTCAACGCCTGTCATCATCAGCAAAACGCCATACAATCAGAACAAGCTGCGTCGGCAGGCTTTCATTCCGTCGGTCGAAGTGGGTGCCCACCACAAAGTGATCGTGACCTATTACGACTTCCGCAACGACATCAACGACGGCAAGGAAGCGACCGACTATTGGGCGATCTCCTGCGATGTGGCAGGTGGCGCCAATTGCCGTACGGCCGGCGGCTGGGGTTCGGAAGCGCGCCTGACGCCAGATTCCTTCAACATGCTCAACGCGCCCGTGGCGCGCGGGCATTTCCTCGGCGATTACATGGGCCTCGTCAATGCCGGCGGAACGGTCACCGCCGTCTTCGGCAAGGCGGTGGGCCCGAACCTGAACGATATGTTTTCGACAACGATCCCCTGAACCGAGAAAGCTGGCGGGTGGCTGCAAAGCCGCCTGCCCGTTGTCAGGCATGCTCAAGCTCATCGAAACAGCCGGCGCTCCCAAGCCGTTTTCCAACTATTCGCAGGCCGTCGCCATCGATCCCGGCGCGCGCTACCTGTTCGTCGCGGGGCAAGTCGGTGCGACGGCCGCCGGCGACATTCCCGACGATGCGGCCCGGCAGCACCAGCTAGCCTGGGAAAACGTCCTGGCGATCCTCGCAGCCGCCGGCATGGACCACCGGAATATCGTCGATGCCCATGTCTACATCACCGACCGCAGCCATATCGGCGTCTACCGGGAAACCCGCGACCGGATGCTCAAGGGCCACAAACCGGCGGCCACTCTACTGGTGGTTTCAGGGCTTGCCGACCCACGACTCGTGATGGAAGTTTCGGTGGTGGCAGCGGCCCCGGCCACATGAGCCGGAGCCACCGCAAGGGGTGGCCATCAATGCCGACCGAACAGCTTGAGCAGCGGCAGGCGCCTGCCATGATCGCGTTGCTTCGCAGTTGCAGCATAATGCTCATGGTTCTGCTGCTGCATCATGGCGGTGGTGTAAAGACTTGAATACGTGTCAAAAATCCAGTTCATGGCAAGCTCCTTCGGTCACTCGCAATGTGATCCCTTCGCTCTTGCAATACAAACGGCATTAATCTACGCTACCTGTAACAAAAGCTTACAGGTGAGTTTTGGCCCGTCGACTTCCATCGCTCAATGCCCTCAAGGCTTTTGAAGCCGCCGCACGCCATCAGAGCTTTACCGTGGCGGCGGCTGAGCTTTTCGTCACCCATGCCGCCATCAGCCGCCATATCCGCGATCTGGAGGACTGGCTGGGCACGCAGCTGTTCCTGCGCACCGGCCGCGGCGTCCAATCGACCGAGGCGGGGCGCCGCTATGGCGACGGGCTGACGCCGCTGTTCGATGCAATGGCGGACGCCACCCGCGAGGCAGCGGCGGTGGGCGATGTCCGGCAGCTCAAGGTTTCAATCGAACCGTCGATCGCCTCGCGATGGCTGGTGCCGCGGCTCGGCCGGTTCAGCGCGCTGCATCCCGACATCGAGCTGGCCATCGATCCCACCAACCGGCTGGTCGACTTCCGCTCCGGCGAGGCCGATCTCGGTATCCGCTATGGGCGCGGCAACTGGGACGATGTGGAAATGGCGCGGCTCTCGGATGTGCTGATCTTTCCGGTCTGTGCGCCGGGGCTGATTGCCGATGCGCCAGGTTTGAAACCCGAGCAGCTCATCAACTACAATCTGCTGCATGAGGACCGCAAGCAATGGTGGGCCGACTGGCTGCGCCAGGCGGGCGTCGCCGGAGTCGAGGACTGGCGCGGCACCGTGTTCCAGAACCATCTGGCAATCGAGGCGGCCGAGGCCGGCCAGGGCTTCGCGCTGGGCGACCAGATTCTTTGCACCGATTCGCTGCTTGAGGGTCGGCTCAAGCGGCCCTTCTCCGCCGACATGAAGGCTCTCGGCAATTATTGGATTGTCCGCACCAAGGGCTCGAAAGAGACCGCCCCGGCCCGCGCCTTCCGCGAGTGGCTGATGAGCGAGATCGCGGAGACCAACCGGAAATTCGCCGCGTTGAAGCAGCCGCCAAAAACTTCTTCACGCTAGTTGCGCGCGGCAGCACAACTGCCTAGCCTCCGCCGACTTTGCAACGGAACAGCCTCGATGCCACGCAAGTTTTACGACTGCTCGAAATGCCCCGGCTATTGCTGCTCCTATCCGGTGATCGAAGTGAAGGACCGCGACGCCCACCGCATCGCCAGACATTTCGGCATCTCGCTCAAGGCGGCGGAGAAGAAGTATTTCAAGTCCGCCCGCGGCTATAAGCGGGTGATGCGGCGCAAGAAGGACACGCATTTCGGAAAAATCTGCCAGTTCTTCGATACGGAGACGCGGCGCTGCACGATCTATGAGGCGCGGCCCGCCACCTGCCGCAAATTTCCCGATGGAGCCCGCTGCGGTTATTGGGACTTCCTGAGGTTCGAGCGCGTCGGTCAAGAAGACAAGAATTATGTCTCGACCACCGATCACAGCGGAAATTGATGGGATTGGGGGCAAGCATGACGGCACGGATTTCCTTCCATCGGCTGGCGAAGCTGTCACCGTCACAACGCGCAGGATTGCTGGTCCGCAGCGAAAGCGATCTTGACCCCTTCATCGAGAAGGTCCGGCCGATCGTCGAGGCGGTGCGAATCGAGGGCGATGCAGCACTCGCCCGCTTTGCCCGGCAGTTCGACAAGGCGGCGGTCGATGCGGACAAGATCGCAGCGACGCCCGCCGACTTCACGGCGGCGCAGGCATCTCTCAACTCCGAAATCCGCGAGGCCATCGTCTTTGCCAGCGGCAATATCCGCAAATTCCATGAAAGGCAGATGCCGAACCTGCAGAGGCTCGAGGAAATCCGTCCCGGCGTCTTGGCGGGCGAAAAGACCACGCCCATCGCTTCGGTCGCCTGCTACATCCCGCGCGGCAAAGGCTCTTTTCCGAGTACGGTACTGATGACCTGCATCCCGGCCGCGGTCGCGGGTGTCGCCGATATCTGCATCATCACGCCGCCCGGCCCCGACGGCCATATCGACGCAGCAACGCTCGCGGCGGCGGCGGCGGCGGGCGTGTCGAAGGTCTACAAGGCCGGCGGCGCGCAAGGCATCGCCGCCGTGGCCTTCGGGACACGGACGATTGCCCGCCATGCGAAGGTCATAGGTCCCGGTTCGCCCTGGGTGGTCGCCGCCCAGCGGCTGCTGGCCGACCGGATCGATACGGGGACACCGGCGGGGCCGAGCGAGGCGATCATTTTCGCCGATGCCACGACGGACGGCCGTCTCGCCGCCCTCGATCTTCTGATCGAGGCGGAGCACGGCGCCGACTCATCGGCCTTTCTCGTCACCACCAGCGAGGCGGTGGCGACGGCGGCACTGGCGGCCATTCCGGATTACTGGAAGGCCATGGGTGCGCAGCGGGTGGAGTTTACCCAAGCCGTGCTCGGTTCCTCGCGCGGCGGCATTCTGCTGGCGCGCGATACGGCCGAGGCCATGGACTTCATCAATGATTATGCGCCCGAGCATCTGCAGATCCTGTCCAAGGATCCGAAACCCTATCTCGATCTGGTGAAGCATGCGGGCGAAGTGCTGCTCGGCGAATACACACCCTCGACGCTCGGCAATTTCGTCATCGGCCCGAGCCATGTGCTGCCGACCGGCGGCTGGGCCAGAACCCATTCGGCGCTGTCGGTGCATGATTTCATGAAGCGCACGTCGCTCGCCCAGGTGACGCCGGCCGCCTATCCCGAGCTGGCCAGGCATGCGCGGGTTTTCGCCATTTACGAAGGCTTCGACGCCCATGCCAATGCGGTTTCGAAAATGCGCGATAAGCTCGTGGGCAATTGACGGCCCCAAAACGATCAGCCCCGCCGCGACATTGTTGCGCCGGCGGGGCCCTCGATCCTTCGAGTTTGTGGTCTTCGATAACAATCCAGCTTATGCCGGATGATTGGCGAGATGAATGGACACTTTAGCTAAAAGCGTCCCGTACTCGCAGGTTTTCGAATATGTGTGTTTGGCAATCCGGACCAGCGTCGAATTGATGCTGCAGCTTCGCTAACCGGACTGTGACCGCGAGTCCTGCCGCGGTCGATGATGGTGGCCAGGTGGCGTCATGCTCCCTCCACGCGTTGTTTCGGTTCACTGCCGCCGCGCAAATCAACTGCGGCGGTCATGTTTATCTTGGACTCATCGCCAGACTTGTCAAGTCAAAGTCGCAAAAAACCGGAAGCTGTTGCATCAGGGCGCCGCGAGGCCGGCGGCGATTTCGGCGAGAAAGACCTGGCCGAAAGCTTCGAGTTTGGCGGCACCGACGCCATGGATTTGGGCGAAGTCCATCGCGGTC